>JAYVZU010000465.1:0-3779 GCA_043783075.1 Rhodanobacteraceae bacterium | reverse complement strand
AAAACCCCCAACGATGAAATTCTGAGCAGAGACGTTCGCAAGCTGCCGATGATGCCGATCCGCGACATGGTCATCTTTCCCCATATGATGACGCCGTTCGTGGTTGGCCGTGAATCCAGCGTGCGGGCCCTGGAAGAGGCGTTGACCGGAGATCGCAAGATTTTTTTGGCGACGCAGCATGATGCATCTGTCGATGAGCCAAGTGCCGACGACATCTTTGAGACTGGAACGATCGGCAACATTGTCCAGAGTGTGAAGATGCCGGACGGCAACATCAAGGTTCTTGTCGAAGGCGTCGAACGGGCTCGGGCCGTGGACTTGAACGACGAGGATGGATTCTTCGTCGCGACTGTACGCACCGGCAAGACGAACCTTGAGATGACCCCTGCAGTCGAAGTAATGATGCAGCGCGTCCACACACTTTTTGAGCAGTATGTGAAGCTGCAGCAGAGCCTGAACTACGAGACCATGGCGGCGAGCGTTCGCGGCGATGAGCCTGCAAAACTTGCTGATACGATTGCGGCGAATCTGCAGCTCTCGATTGAAGAGAAGCAGGAGTTGTTGGAGGTTTTCGATCCCGAGGCCCGGCTCGCGAAGATCGCCGACGTGCTGGATGTGGCGATCGAGAAGCTGAACATTGACCGCACGGTGCAGAGCCGCGTGAAGCGTCAGATGGAGAAGGCTCAAAAAGAGTATTACCTGAACGAAAAGATCAAGGCGATTCAGAAGGAACTCGGGCGCGGTGAGAAGTCGGAGTTTGACGAGCTGAAGAAGAAGATTGAAACCGCTGGGATGCCGAAGGATGTTCTCGAAAAGAGCCTTCTGGAGCTGAAGAAGCTGGAAGCGATGCCGCCCATGTCGGCTGAGTCGACGGTCTCTCGCAACTATCTGGACTGGCTGCTGGCTGTGCCGTGGAAGAAGCGTTCCAAGGAGATTCGTTCGATCGAGCATGCCGAGAAGATTCTGAACGAGGATCACTATGGGCTGGAGAAGATCAAGGAGCGGATTCTGGAGTTCCTAGCTGTACGGCAGTTGGTGAAGAATCCCAAGGGCTCGATTCTCTGTTTCGTTGGACCGCCGGGCGTGGGTAAGACTTCGCTTGGGCAGTCCATTGCAAAGGCTACCGGCCGCCGCTTTGTGCGGATGTCGCTGGGCGGTGTGCGGGATGAGGCTGAGATTCGCGGACATCGCCGGACCTACATCGGAGCCCTGCCCGGCCAGATCATCCAGTCGATGAAGAAGGCCGGCACTAAGAACCCGGTATTTCTGCTGGATGAAGTCGACAAGATGGCCTCGGATTTCCGTGGCGATCCGGCGAGCGCGCTGCTTGAGGTTCTCGATCCGGAACAGAATACTTCGTTCCAGGACCACTACCTCGATGTGGAGTACGACCTTTCGCAAGTACTGTTTGTCGCTACGGCGAATGTTCTGGATACGATCCCGGGGCCGCTGCAGGATCGCATGGAGATCATTCGACTGCATGGGTACACCGAGGTCGAGAAGCTGGAGATCGCCAAGCAGTATCTGGTGAAGAAGCAGCGTGAAGGCACGGGGCTGACGCCTGAGCAGATCATTTTTGAGGACTCGGCGCTGAAGGGGATCATTCGGTACTACACGCGAGAAGCTGGCGTTCGGAATCTGGAGCGCGAGATTGGCAATGTCTGCCGCAAGATTGCTCGCAAGGTAGTGCAGAGCACGACGGAAGGGCCGGATGGCGCGTCTAAGTACACCGAGACGGTGACCGAGGATACGCTGGACACTCTGCTGGGCGTGGCTCGCTTTCGCGACTCTGAGGTTCACCAGAAGAGCGAAGTCGGACTTGTGACCGGGCTGGCCTGGACGAGCGTTGGCGGAACGATTCTGCAGACCGAAGTCCAGGTTCTGGACGGCAAGGGCAAGATGACGGCGACCGGGCAGCTGGGCGACGTCATGAAGGAGTCGGTCGAGGCGGCGCTGAGCTATACGCGGTCGCGTGCAGCTCATCTTGGGTTGAAGAAGGACTTCTACCGCAACATCGACATCCACGTCCACGTGCCCGAGGGGGCGACCCCGAAGGACGGTCCGTCGGCTGGGATTACGATTGCAACCGGACTGGCAAGTGCGCTGACGAAGATCAAGGTTCGGCGCGATATTGCCATGACCGGCGAGATTACTCTGCGTGGGAAGGTGCTTGCGATCGGCGGACTGAAGGAGAAGCTGCTGGCTGCACATCGGGCCGGACTGTTCGAGGCGATTCTCCCGGCTGCCAACCGTAAGGATATTGCCGATCTGCCAGAGTTGCTGAAGAGCAGCATGAAGCTTCACTTTGTGGAAGAGATGGACGAGGTGCTGAAGATTGCGCTGGAGGAGAAGTTGGTGGCGTTGGCGGAGGATACTCCGGAGGCGTTGGCTAAGGTAATTCCGCCGGTATTACCTACGTCGCAGCCTGTGGCGCATCAGTAGCTTCCTGATTCGAGATGAGCCGGGACTCTTTGGAGTTCCGGCTTTTTCGTGTTTGGCGGATCTGCCAAGTGGCATACTTTCAATGCTGCATTTTCCCCAACAGAAACTATTTCCTGAACGTAGTCGTCGTCCTGTATAACCGATCGCGATCCCTTTTCTGGCGAATCTTTACTCGGAGGGGTTTTAGCCCAGTCTAGTCAAGGTTTACGAAGCATCGATCAAGCCTCAAGGAGCAAGCTCAGATGATCCGCAATGCTTTTCGATTTCTCGCCGTCGCCGCCATTTTTTCTTTCTTCGGCAGCGCTCTGGCACAAAGTACCGGGCCTTCGCTGTCCGCGTTGCCACCCCAGACTTGGGTGGACAAAGACACTGGCCACCGCATTATCCGGCTGACGGACGAACCCAACTCCTCGGGTTTCTACTTCAATGTGAATGCCTACACGCCAGATTTGAAGACGATGATTTACACGGCGCCAGACGGCATCCACACGATGGACATGGCGACCCGGAAGACAAAGCTGCTGGTGCCGAATCCGCTCAAGCCTGCCGATGCTGTTGGTGCGAGCCAGTTCCGGTTTGGCGGGGTGCATGCCATTATTGCCGGGCGCGTGACGAACAGTGTCTTTTACACGATGCCGGATCCGAAGACCCGGGTTACGGCGATCTACAAGGCGGACGTGTACACAGGTACGATTACCAAGCTGACCGACCTGCCGAAGGGCATGGGCGTCGCGACGATCAACGCTGATGAGACACTGGGTGCGGGCACAATCAACGACGCGACGACGGCACCGGAGTATGGTGCAAACCGGGTAAATCCTGCAGGCGTTCAGGCTGGGCCGTTGGTGCAGCCGGCAAACAAGGGCGAGATGATGGAACAACGTCTAGCAGCCCGCATTCCGCTGACTCTGAACACGATCAACCTGAAGACCGGGGAGTTGAACGTACTGCTTCACTCGACCGACTGGGTGAACCACCTGCTGTTCTCTCCCAGCGATCCGACGCTGTTGATGTATTGTCACGAGGGACCCTGGCAGAAGGTCGACCGCATCTGGATGATCCACACAGACGCCACGCACAATACGCTGATCCATAAGCGGAGCATCGCAATGGAGATTGCGGGCCACGAGTTCTGGGGTCTGGATGGCCAGACGATCTGGTACGACTGGCAGCCGATCAAGGGACAGGACTTTTACCTCGCGGGGCTGGATCTTTCGACGGGCAAGAAGACGGCGTTCCACATGGATCGCAACGAGTGGTCGATTCACATCAACCTGACCAAGGATCTTGACCTCTTCACTGGCGACGGTGGCGATGTGGGACAGGTCGCGAAGGCT
>JAYVZU010000464.1:0-3782 GCA_043783075.1 Rhodanobacteraceae bacterium | reverse complement strand
GCTTCTCGCGCCGCAACTCATACTGCTTCTCTTCAAACTCCGATTCAAACACGTGCGATTCCTCTTATTCTTTCGGTCTCCCCAAGTGTATCGCCCGTGCCGCCCTGTGCGCGATAATGAATATGTGACACCTGAGCCCGAAAAACCGAAGAACTCCGGAGCCCTTGGCGACCTCGTCAAAGCCGAGTCCATGATCCAGCTCGCCATCGCCCTGCCGCTCGGCTGCCTGCTTGGCTGGCTCGTCGGCAGCTGGCTCGACCGCCGCTACCACCAGGAGTGGATCGGCATTGTCGGCATCCTGCTCGGCGCGGCTGGTGGCTTCATCCAGATCATCACGACCGCCTCCCGCTACCTGAAGCGAGACCAATGAAACCCGAATCCAGCATCCCCAACAGCCTGTTAGCAGGACTTACCGACGCCGACTTTACCCGCACCATGATTGCCGCGTTGAAGCTCCTCGCGGTCTTGACCGTCGTCGCAACGGCTCTTTTCTGGTGGAAAGCCGGCTGGCAAAGCGCGGCATTGCTGCTCGTCGGAGCCGCTATCTCCGCCGCCTCGCTGTGGGAGTGGCTTCGCCTGATGACCGCCATCATGGAGCGCATGGATATTGGCGGCACGGCGAAGCCTATGGGCATGGTTTTGGTCGGTTTCTTCCTGCGTCTCGGGCTTACCGTAGTGCTTCTGTATGTTAGTCTTAAGTATCTGGACGGCACTGTTTTTGCTCTTGCTGCGGGCCTTGGACTGGGTGTGTTTTCACTCTCCGTCGAGGGCGTTCGCCTGATGAATCGCTGGACCGGAGCGTAGTTCGAGCCTCCGAAGAAAGACTTTTGCTACTTCTATATGCCTACTGAACTTCTGTTTACCCGAATCCTGAATGCGCACTTCGCCGGCCTCGCCAATGGCGTACTTTCTGCGCTGCATTTGCACACCTCGGCGTCCCCCATCACCAACGAATTCGCGATGGAACTGCTGATCTTCGTGGCGTTGCTGGGCTATTTCGTTATCGTTCGCGCTACGCTCTCGGTCGAAACGCCGGGTGGCTTCCAGCACGTCGCCGAGATGACCCACGAGTTCATCCAGGAGCAGAGCGAGAGCATCATCGGCCACGGCCACGAAAAGTTCTCGGCCTACCTCACCGTTCTCGGTCTCTTCATCCTGGTCGCCAACCTGATGGGCCTGGTCCCGGGGCTGGAGTCGCCCACCGCCAACGCGGTCGTGCCGCTCGGCTTTGCGCTGACCACCTTTATCTACTACCACTACCACGGCATCCGCTCGAACGGCTTCGGATACATCAAGCAGTTCCTCGGACCCGTCTGGTGGCTCTACTGGCTGCTGTTCCCGATAGAAGTCATCTCGCACCTCGCGCGGGTTCTGTCGCTCACGGTCCGTCTGTACGCCAATATGTTCGCCGGCGATCTCGTGACCCTTGCCTTCTTCTCGCTGCTGCCGGTCGGTATCCCGCTTGTGTTCCTCGGTCTCCACTTTGGCGTCGCCATCGTCCAGGCCTATGTGTTCGTTCTGTTGGCGATGATTTACCTGTCGCTCGCCGTCGCACACGACCATTAGAGATTAATTTCGTCGGTCGCGGGGCGCCCCCTCTCGGCCGGCTGCATCACTCGCCGCTTAGCGTGAGGGTGCCAGTTCGGTGAGCATCAACCACCCACTGGCGGCGAACATTCCGACGGGGGCATAGGAGTACTTTCAATGCGCAAGCTTCAGATGATCTTCATGTCACTGGCCGCGATGTTCCTCGCGACGCCAGCATTCGCTCAGGCTGCTGGTGCTGCAGCTCCCAACCAGTGGGTTCCGCTCGCTGCCGGTCTCGGCATGGCTCTTGCTGCCGGTCTCTGCGGTCTCGGCCAGGGCAAGGCAACCGCCTCCGCCACCGAGGCTCTCGCCCGCAACCCCGGCGCCCGCCCAGGAATCTTCATCTTCCTGATTCTTGGTCTCGCCTTCATCGAATCCCTCGCGCTCTTCACCTTTGTCATCATCTTCCTCAAGGTCAAGTAAGCTCGAACGTTTACGCTGTAAACAGAAAGGCCTCCGCATTGCGCGGAGGCCTTTCTGTTTTGCGATCCAACCCGCCTACGCAAGGTATTTCACCCAAGCCACAACCCATCCATGCGTAAGTACCGCCCAAGGCGGCCAGAAGTAAAGCCAAGTTGCTAGCGCCTCGGCGGCCACGATCGCGATCGCCCCAATCACAAACGAGCGCATGAGCCTTCCGAGCCACCAGTCCCAGACCGTCATCAGTGCGAGCAGCAACACATTTCCATAGAACGTGTAAAAGAACCACACCACCATCGAATGTGGTTCATTGGGCCAGATCCAGCCTGAAAACCGACCAAATCCCGGGTCGGCCAGCGTCACCATCGACAGCATCATCATTCTCTTGTGTGCTGCGGGGTTCTTTCGGAGTGCGACTCCCCACGCGATCAGTGGGAAGAACTGGACGAGGTCGACGATGATGACTGAAAGAAATGGTGGGTTCGAACTGGGTGTATGCAGTGTCGCCACCTGCGACGCCATGCCTGCCCACGGCCCTAAAACCGCCATCAAGCAAACCCACCCAACGGCAAACCAACCGAATCGCCGATGCCACGAAACCTTATCGCCAAGCACCAGAAGCACTTGTGCTGTCACGATCAACATCCAAAGCGTGAAGACCACAGCGTGAACATGCAGCACCATGGGTGGTGGCGGCTTTTCGTGGAGATACCGGGGGATATCCACTCCAAATCCGACAATCGTTCCAACCCACAGAATGGCAAGCCAAACGGCCGACGCAGTTCGGTCCTCTCGGGCACTCCAGTTTCCACGCACATGTAGTAATGTTCTCGACCGCGAGATCGCTGAGACGGTTGCCATGCTTACCTCAAGACGGATTTGCTTTTGCAAATCTGCGGGATAGACCACCGATAGTCAAGGTAATTCGTGATGGAGCGCTTCGAAGAATCTGCCGAATTGAAAATCAAACGGCTTCCTTCTCAGGTTCAGAAGGAAGCCGGTGTCTTGAAAGTTTAGCTCTGTGGCGAAGGCTACCGCCGCGTATCATCCTGCAACACTGGAGCTTGCTCGGCAACCGGCTCTGCCAACACCGCGACCGCGCCACGATTCGCCAGATTCAACACCCGCCCAGGCATCATGCCCAGGATCAGCGTACCAATCGCGCAGCCTGCAAGCGCAAGCCCAGCCGCAGGGGAGAGCTTCGTGTACACAGCCTTATCGTTCCCGCTCTCATGTGGATGCTTCGCGTACATTGCGACCAGCAGCCGCAGATAGTAGAAGCAGGCCACGCCCGAGTTCAGCAGGCCGACGACCGCCAGCAGCCAGTGTCCGCCGCTTACGACCGAGGAGAACACATAGAACTTGCCGAAGAAGCCGCCGGTGAAGGGAATACCGATCAGCGAGAGCAGGAAGAACGCCATCAGAGCGCCGAGCCAAGGCCGCCGCAGAGCCACGCCGGTGAAGTCTTCGATGGTCCGGGTGTGTTCGGTGTAGCCGGTGATCTGCGTGATGACGGCGAAGGCTCCAACGTTCATCGCGCTATATCCGGCGATGTAAAACGAAGCCGCTGCGATGCCATCCTTCGGGAACGCCGTGAATGCTGCAAGCAGGTAGCCAGCGTGAGCAATCGACGAGTATGCCAACATCCGCTTCACGTTAGTCTGCTTCAGCGCGCCCAGGTTGCCGACGGTCATGGAGAGGGCTGCAATCGCCCACATCAACACGGCCCAGCGATGTTCGTAGCCCGCGAAGCCGGAGAAGGTAATCCGCAGCAG
>JAYVZU010000463.1:0-3785 GCA_043783075.1 Rhodanobacteraceae bacterium | reverse complement strand
GCCAGTTATAGCGGTCCTGACGCGTGCCGCTTACGATGCCGAAGAACTCATCGTGCAGCGCCGTTGTTACAGGACCAGCGTTACCATCCCCAATGACGATGCGATCGACCGAGTGGATGTGCGTCACTTCGACTGCAGTGCCGGTGAAGAAGGCCTCGTCGCAGACGTAGAGCAGTTCGCGCGGCAGAGCCTGCTCAACCACCGGAATGCCAAGATCCTTGGCCAGCGTGATGATCGAGTTGCGCGTGATGCCGTTCAGCACCGAGCTGGTAAGCGGTGTGGTGTAGAGAATGCCGCCCTTGACGATGAACAGGTTCTCGCCCGAACCCTCGGAGATGGTGCCGTTGACGTCGAGCGCGATACCTTCGTCGTAGCCATTGATCGCGGCTTCCATACGGATGAGCTGCGAGTTCAGGTAGTTTCCGCCAGCCTTCGCCAGCGCTGGGGTGGTATTCGGCGCGTTACGGTTCCAACTGGAGATACAAACATCGGCACCCGCATTACCGGGTACATATTTACCCCAGGGGAAGTTGACAATGTAGATCTCGACCGGCGAATTGAGGGGGCTTACACCGACGTCACCGTAGCCGCGTAGAGCAACGGGGCGGATGTAGCAGGGGGCTACGCCGTTGGCCTCGACGAGGTCGACGACAGCCTGATTTAGTTGCGGCAGTGTAAGACCGAGCGGCATGCGGTAGATTGCGCCGGAGTCGATAAATCGCTGCATATGCTCTTCCAGACGGAAGATAGCTGCGCCTTCACCCTGCGCGTAGCAGCGGATGCCTTCAAAGATCGAAGACCCGTAGTGAACAACGTGAGACATGACATGAATCGTGGCGTTCTCCCAGGGAATCAAATTCCCGTTGTGCCAGATGTTTTTAGTCGGCTGCAAAGACATGGCAAAGCTCCTCTAATCTGCGTCGATTATAACGGCGTAAATCGGCAATTACGAGGAATTACGGGCGTTCAGCATGCCATGGGATAATAACTTGTGACGTATCTAGTACCGCACCTGCATTTTTTATCTGCTCATCTGATCGCCCAAACCCCGGTTTCATTGGCTGGTTTAGAGCACTCGGCGTATGTCCGGTTCTCGGTTCTTGCGCTCAGTTCCATCTTCTTTCTGGTCGATCCCTTCGCTGCACTCCCGACATTTCTCGCCGTAACGGCCGGTGCCGATTCCAAGCGCCGCCGCGCGATGGCGTGGAAGGCGAGTGTGACTGCGTTTGTCGTGCTTTCCGCGTTCGCTATTGCAGGGCAATATATCTTCCGCATGTTTGGCATTACGCTTCCAGCGTTCGAGATCGCCGGCGGAATCATCCTGCTGCTGATCGGTCTGGACATGCTGAATGCGAAGCGTTCTCCGACGCAGGAGACCGGTCCGGAGGCTGAAGCTGCTGCGGCGAAGGAAGATGCGGGAATTGTGCCGCTTGGAATCCCCATGTTGGCCGGTCCGGGCTCGATTACCAGCGTAATGGTACTCGTTGGACAGGCGCAGGGCCACTGGTCGCTGCTTTTAGCGATTCTGGCAGCGATTTTGATTACCGCAGTCATCTGCTTTCTTGTCCTGGGAAATTCCGACCGCGTCGCAAACGTTCTCGGAGAAACCGGAATCCGCATCCTGGTGCGCATTATGGGCTTGCTATTGGTGGCGCTTGCGGTGCAGTATTTCGTCAACGGGATGGTTGATTTGGGCGTAGTTTCGCGACCGGGAGTGTAAAGTTTCGCCCGAACGCCCCCCTAACGGCAGCCACCTTACGCCGGGCCAAATGCATCTCACGGGTCAACATGCCAGCAAGATCGGCGGTTCCGTATGGAGGCAGTCATATGACTGCATCAAGCAAGCTCGCAGGATTCGTCCTGATCGCAGTATCTGCAATCCTCTTGATTCGTCACGGGGCGTCGGCTTTGCGTCCGACGTTGCCAAAGAATATGCCGGCAACCGCACAGTTTGTGGTGTCCGGCTACGATTTGCAACATAACGAGCCGAAAGGCGACTGGATTGCGTGTCGGCCGGACCTGGTGGAGCAGGCAAGCTTCTGCCGAGTGACCGATTCACATGGCATGGTGATCTTCCAGGGGAATTTTCTGCCGGTCTCGGGCCATCGCGCTGTCTCACAGGCGAACCTCCGGATATCCTCTCCGGATCTCAGCAAGATGTTCGTGCGGGGGCCGGCTGAAGGTGGTCTCGTGCCAGTGATACCGCTGGTCAGCGGAGAGATTCTCGTCCCAGCCGCCGACTCCATCGCACTGGCGGACCGCTGGGCCAAAGATCCTGACGAATTACAACGTCTTCAGGCGCAGTAGGTGACCCCTATTTCACCAGAAGCGCGGAAGTGGCTGCAATCACTCCGGCCGCCCCCAAACTTAGCCCAAAGAAGAAGTAGCGCTTTCTCCGCGTAAACAACGTCACCGAACACAGAACAACGGCGATCTGAAGTAAAGCTTCCCCAATATCGAACCGCAGCGCCTGACGCTCGGCATGTTCGACGTCGGCTTCAAACTCGCGAGCCTTCTTCAGTTCTTCTACAAGTTCCTCCTTCCACTTGCCTTGATGAGCGCGGAACTCCTCCAACTTCTTCGCAACAGCCTCTCCGTTGGAGTTTGGCTGCAGGCTGAGCAGGTCGATCGCAACACTGACCTGGTCAAACCGAATCTTCTTTGCCTGGTACTCATTCCACATATCGCCGGCGCGGGATTGAGACAGAACAGCCTCTGTATGGCTGCGATGTCCCAAGACAGTGACCATCGCTACCAATACAGCAAGGATCGAGATTGCCAGGGAGATTGCCTTCAGCGACTCGCCGCTCTCGCCAGCCTCCTTCATCTTGTTGGAGAATTCGTTGATCTCTTCAGGTTCCATGGAATGATTCTAGCCCCGTGATGGAAGACGCGGGCAACAACTAATACTTGTTCTCACGGGGTAGCTAAGGATCAGGGAGCAGGTATCGGTGAGCTGCGCAGTGGGGCTGTATCCCATAAGCCAGGAGACGAAAAGTCATTAGAAATCAGATGTTATGGAGTCATTTCCCGCCTTTAGAGTAATCAATCTGTTCGCTTGGGAACAAAAGCACATATTCGGGAAGAAACCTGGGTATCGATTCGGAACTGCCAGACCAATTGTGAATGAGCAATAGGCATAGGGGTACGGGATGGAAGTGGGAGGTCCAAAGCTACAGGTTCACGGCTGCGCCAGAGATGATTTCCAGACCTTTTGCACACATTCTGCCCATTCCGGGTTGCGCTGATTGGGATGCGCTGCTAATCTCAGGAAGTCGCAAAGAACAGCATGTCTTCTGAACACGAACGCAAGTCACTTGCACGAAGTCAGAAGATGCGCTATTCTAAGTGAGTTGCAAAGAGCAGCAAGTCAATCGGGCGCGAATGCAAGTAGCTTGCATCAACCGAGAAGATAAGCTAAACTAAGCAAGTTGCATAGAGAAACAAGTCTTCTGGCTAGCAAGCAAGTAACTTGCAAAATGCTTGAAGATGCGATAATCTAAGTGAGTTGCAAAGCAGTATGAGCTTCGCACCTCAGGCCTCAGAACAGCGAGTGTAAAGCAAGAGGGAAGTCGGAGCGCAGTCCAAGCGTTTGATCACGGCGAGATGAGCCCAAGCAGCAAAGGCCAGCCGAATCCAAACCCAAGCCACTGCAATACAAGCGAGAGTTGATGTCTCGTAGTGCTGACCGCCTTTTCGGGGAATAGCTTTCCGCTTTACGCGGATGTTGTACCAGGAGCTTAGTGCTCCGCGGCGTTGTCGCCGTTTAGTTGTTTCAAGTTTTG
>JAYVZU010000462.1:0-11394 GCA_043783075.1 Rhodanobacteraceae bacterium | reverse complement strand
CGTCTTCGCGACCAGGACGGTGCCAGGACGGTGCCAGGACAGTGAGTGTGAATTCGTCTGCAATCTCAATGGTGCGGATCGTTCCTGCGTTTCCCCTGGCTCAAAAGTACAATTTGCTTGCCACCGGCGTGCAACTGGGGCTTACTACGTGTCCGCACTTGTGAGTGCGACGTTGATCGAGGTTAATGGTGAGCCGATCGGGCCAACAAACTGACATGGTACGCCGCGCAGGCAAAGTGCGCGCCGTGGCGATCAGTGCCGAGGCTGCCGAGACCCATCGTATTGCAAAGGTTGTGCTGGTGTCCGGCTTCATGCTGTCGACGCTGCTGGCACTCCTTCTTATCAGCCCCTGAGCCAGCGGGAGCTCAGGCTTCCGCTGGCGGCGACGCTGCGGCTGGTGGTGGGGCAGGCGATCACCATAAACGCGGAGATGGAGCAGGCGGGGCTGGAGCAGGCAAGCCGGGAGCGCAGCGATGAGTCCTTCACGGCCATTTATTCTGCGGCCGGTGGCCACCTCGCTGTTGATGGTGGCCATTTTGCTTGCGGGCGCGGTTGCGTATATGCAGTTGCCCGTATCGGCTCTGCCGCAGGTGGATTATCCGATTATCGAGGTGCAGACGTTCTATCCGGGTGCGAGCCCGGAGGTGATGGTCAGCTCGGTGACGGCTCCGTTGGAACGCCAGTTCGGACAGATTCCGGGCCTGGAGCAGATGACGTCGACGAGTTCGGGCGGCGCGAGCATTATTACGCTCAAATTTTCGCTGAACGAGAGCATCGATATTGCGCAGCAGGATGTGCAGTCGGCGATTAATGCAGGGTTTACGTTTCTGCCGCGAGACCTGCCGAATCCTCCGGTGTACAGCAAGGTGAATCCGGCTGATGCGCCGATCATGACGCTGGCGCTGACGAGCAACAACGTCGCGCTGAGCAAGGTCGAGGATCTGGCGGATACGATTCTGGCGCAGAAGATCTCGCAGTTGACGGGCGTGGGATTGGTCTCGATCAACGGTGGGCAGAAGCCCGCGGTGCGGATTCAGGCGAATCCGACGACTTTGGCCGGGTATGGGCTGAGTCTTGAGGACATTCGTACGGCACTCGGGACGGCTAACGTCGACCAGGCGAAGGGTTCGATCAGCGGAGCGCGGCAGGCATTTACGATTGGCGCGAACGACCAACTGCTATCGAGCAAGGATTACGCGAACGTGATTATCGCGTACCGCAACGGGTCGCCGGTGCGACTGTCGGACGTGGCGAACTCGGTCGATAGCGCGGAGAATCTGTTCCAGGCCGCGTGGATGGGCAAAGCGGCGACGGACAAGAATCCGCGTGAGATGAGCGCCGCCGTCATTCTGAACATCCAGCGACAGCCAGGCGCAAACATTATCGGCGTTGTGGATGAGGTGCAGAAGATTCTGCCGCAGCTGAAACAGTCGCTGCCGGCGAGCGTGAATCTGGAGATTCTGACGGACCGGACGAACACGATTCGGGCTTCGGTGGCGGACGTTGAGTTCGAGCTGATGTTGACGATTGCGCTGGTCGTCATGGTGATCTTCCTGTTCCTGCGGTCGTTCCGGGCGACCGTGATTCCTGCAGTCGCAGTGCCGCTCTCGATTGTGGGCACGTTCGGCGTGATGTATCTGCTGAGCTACAGCTTGAACAACCTGAGCCTGATGGCGCTGACGATCTCCACGGGTTTCGTGGTGGACGATGCGATCGTCATGATCGAGAACATCGCGCGCTATTTGGAAGAGGGTGACGAACCGTTGGAAGCGGCGCTCAAGGGTTCGGAACAGATCGGGTTCACGATCGTTTCGTTGACTGTGTCGCTGATCGCGGTGCTGATCCCACTGCTCTTTATGGGCGATATCGTTGGCCGGTTGTTCCGCGAGTTTGCGGTGACGCTGGCGGTGACGATTTTGGTGTCGGCGTTTGTCTCACTGACACTGACTCCGATGATGGCGGCGAAGCTGCTGAAGCATACACCGGAGAGTGAGCAGGGCTGGTTCTACCGGACTTCGGAAGACTTCTTTGAGTACGTGATTGCTAAGTACGGCGTTGGCGTTCGCTGGGTTTTGAGGCACCAGACGCTGACGCTGCTGGTGACGGTCGCAACGTTTGTGCTGACGCTGTACCTGTACATGATTGTGCCGAAGGGCTTCTTCCCGGTGCAGGATACGGGCGTGTTGCTGGCGATTACGGAAGGTGCACAGACCGCCAGCTTTACCGCGATGAGCGACCGCCAACAGGCTTTGGCGGAGGTCATTCTGAATGATCCG
Source organism: Rhodanobacteraceae bacterium (assembly GCA_043783075.1). Taxonomy (GTDB): domain Bacteria; phylum Acidobacteriota; class Terriglobia; order Terriglobales; family Acidobacteriaceae; genus Edaphobacter. Next base: position 9,118 of record JAYVZU010000462.1, on the reverse strand, counting down.
GATGTCGAGAGCTTGTCCTCTTTTATCGGGATTGATGCGCAGAACGCAACGATGAACAGCGGGCGAATTCAGATCAATTTGAAGGATCGGGATCTGCGGAAGACGAGCGCTTCGGATGTGATTCGGCGTTTGCAGCCAGAGTTGGCGCAGGTGGATGGGATTCAGGCCTTTCTGCAGCCTCTGCAGGATCTGACGGTGGAAGACCGGGTCAGCCGCACAGAGTATCAATACTCGGTGGAAGATGCGAGCCCGGTTGAGTTGGCTTTGTGGACCGATAAGCTGGTGGCTGCATTTGCCAAGCACAAGGACGTGCTGGTGGATGTTGCGAGTGACCAGCAGTTGGGCGGGATGGGCGCGCAGTTGGCGATCGACCGCGATACGGCGAGCCGGCTGGGGATTACGCCGCAGAATATCGACGATACGTTGGATGATGCGTTTGCACAGCGCCAGGTTTCGACGATGTTTACGCAGCAGAATCAGTACCACGTGATTCTGGAGGTTGCTCCGAGGTTCCAGCGGACCACCGATTCGCTGAACAGTATTTATGTGAAGAGCTCGAACGGGACGCAGGTTCCGCTGTCGACGTTTACGCATTTTGTGCCGCGTCAGACGACTCTGGCGATCAACCACCAGGGGCAGTTCCCTGCCGCGACCATCTCGTTCAATCTGGCGGAAGGCAAGTCGATTGGCGATGCGGTGGACCTGGTGAAGCAGATCAACAAGGAGCTAGACGTTCCGGCGAGCGTGAACGCAGAGTTTCAGGGTTCGGCTGCGGCGTTTGAAGCTTCGCTTTCGAACGAGCCAATTCTGATTCTAGCGGCGCTGATCGTGGTGTACATCGTGCTGGGCGTGCTGTACGAGAGCTATATTCACCCTGTCACGATTCTTTCGACGCTTCCCTCTGCCGGAGTTGGCGCCATTCTGGCGCTGCTGGTGTTCCATGTAGACCTGAGCGTGATTGCGTTGATCGGCATCATTCTGCTGATCGGTATTGTGAAGAAGAACGCCATTATGATGATCGACTTTGCGCTTGAAGCAGAGCGCGACAAGGGGATGGAGCCCGAGGAGGCGATTTATCAGGCCTGCCTGCTGCGCTTCCGGCCAATCATGATGACGACGATGGCGGCTCTGCTGGGCGGAGTTCCACTGGCACTGGGCACAGGTACTGGCAGCGAATTGCGCCGGCCGCTGGGTATTACGATCATCGGCGGACTGGTGGTTTCACAGGTTCTGACACTGTTTACGACTCCGGTGGTGTATCTGTTCTTCGACCGGATTGGGCGTAAGTACCTGAACACCAAGGAAGCAGGTGACGAGATGCGGCGGCACTTGCTTGAGGGTGAGGAAGTGCATTCGGTTGTGGCAGGCGATTAGAGGATGGTTGTTAGTTCTTAGTGATTAGTTGTTCGTGACACATGGTTTGAGGGCGGGCAGGCAACATGGATCCGAAGGAAACAAAATCCGGGGATGTGAACTCCGCAGAGGCCGCAAAGGCCAAGGAGTTTGAGCGGAGTGGTGTGGGTGGGGTTCATTTTTCGGCCCCGTTCATCAAGCGTCCGGTTGCTACGTTCCTGCTGTCGGGAGCGATTATTATCTCCGGCTGCGTGGCTTATGCGCTGCTTCCGGTTTCGAGCTTGCCGCAGGTGGAGTATCCGACGATCAGCGTGAATGCTTCGCTGCCGGGTGCCGATCCGGAGACGATGGCTTCGGCTGTTGCGACTCCGCTGGAACGGCAGTTCAGCCGGATCGCAGGTGTGACGCAGATGACTTCGAGTTCGTCGATGGGGTCGTCGAACATCAATATGCAATTCGACCTGGACCGCGATGTGAACGGCGCGGCGAGGGATGTGCAGGCAGCGATCAACGCGGCGCGAAGCCAGTTGCCATCGAACATGCCGTCGAACCCAGGGTATCGCAAGGTGAACCCGGCGGACCAGCCGATCGTAATGTTGGGAATGACTTCGGACACGATGTCTGTGCCACAGCTTTACGACGTTGCCGACTCGATCATTTCGCAAAAGATTGCGCAGGTGCAGGGTGTGGGGCAGGTGAACGTCGGCGGCAGCTCCAAACCGGCGGTTCGGATTGAGGCGAACCCAACTTTGCTGGCGGGGTATGGGCTTGGTTTGGAAGCGCTTCGTGCGGCGATCAGCCAGGTGAACGTGAACCAGCCGACTGGTTATCTGAATGGCACGGACCAGCGGATTAGTCTGTCGACGACGGACCAGTTGTTTGGTGCGGCGGCGTATGCTCCGTTGATTATTGCCACGGACAAAGGGCCGGTGAGTTCGGCTGGTGCAGCCAGCGGGTTGCCGGCAGTATCCGGTGCAGCCGCTGCTACAGCGGCCACGACTCCGGCAGCAGCGACGAAGAAGGGGATGACGAGCGGTCCGGCTTCCGAGCATGGAACCGTTCGGATCCGCGACGTTGCGGATGTATACGACGGTGTGGAGAACGTCATGACGGGCGGCCGCATCAACGGTCAGCCTGGGATTCTGCTGATGGTTTCTAAGGCTCCTAGCGCAAACATTATCAGCACGGCAGACGCGGTGATTGGTCTGCTGCCCAAGTTGCGGGCGTCGATTCCGCCGGCCATCAAGCTGATGGTAATTCTGGATCGGACGCAGACGATTCGCGCATCGGTGAAAGATGTGACGCGGACTCTGGCTCTGTCGATCCTGCTGGTGATCATCGTCGTGTTTGTGTTCCTGCGGGAGGTTCGGTCGACGCTGATTCCGAGCGTCTCCGTACCGCTGAGCCTGCTGGGCACGTTCGGCATTATGTATCTGCTGGGGTACACGCTGGACAACCTGTCGCTGATGGCGTTGACGATCTCGACGGGGTTTGTGGTGGACGATGCGATCGTGGTGATCGAGAACATCAGCCGCCATTTGGAAGAGGGGATGCAGCCGTTTGAGGCGGCGATGCTGGGGTCGAAGGAGATCGGCTTTACTGTGCTCTCGATGAGCACGTCGCTGATCGCGGTGTTCATCCCACTGCTGCTGATGGGCGGCATTATTGGGCGGCTATTCCGCGAGTTTGCGGTGACGCTTTCGAGCGCGATTTTTGTGTCGCTGATTGTGAGTCTGACGACGACGCCGATGTTGAGCGCGAAGTTTTTGAAGGCGCATGACGCGACCAAGCACGGACGCTTTTACTTGATCGGCGAGAAGGCGCTGCGTTGGCTGACGGGCGAGTACGAGCGGGCGTTGCGGGCTGTGTTGCGGCGCCAACCGATCATGCTGGCCGTTACGTTTGGGACGTTTCTGCTGACGATGTACCTGTACACGATTGTGCCCAAGGGATTTTTCCCGCAGCAGGATACGGGGCGTTTGGGTGGCCAGATTCGCGGGCAGCAGGATGTGAGTTTTGCCGCGCTGCAGGAGAAGGCGAACCAGCTGGTGCAGATCGTTCGCGAGGAACCGGGCGTCAAGAACGTGATGATGTTTATGGGCGGCGGCGGCCCGGGCGGCGGCTCGTCGAATCAGGCTAATATGTTCCTGGCGCTGGAGCCGAATGTGGACCGGCTGAAGACCGGGCAGACTGCCGAAAAGATTATTGCTGACTTGCGGCGGAAGACCTCTTCGATTCCGGGTGTGCAACTGTTTATGCAGTCGGCGCAGGAGCTGAATATTGGCGCGCGCGGATCGGCGACGCAGTACCAGTACACGATGACGTCGCTGAATCTTGCGGAGTTGAACGAATGGGCTCCGAAGCTGATGGCGGCCATTGCTCGAATTCCATCTCTGAAGGATGTTGCAACGGATCAGTTGCAGGCTGGGCTGCGGCAGCAGTTGGTGATCGACCGCGATACGGCGAGCCGGTTAGGGATTTCGCCGCTGACGATTGATGCGACGTTGTCCGACGCTTTTGGCCAGCGGCAGGTATCGACGACTTATGCGACGCTGAATCAGTACCACGTCGTGATGGAAGTTGCGCCGAAGTACCAGACGGATCCGGATTCGCTGAAGAATATTTATGTCAAGAGCACGACCGGGAAGATGATTCCGCTGACTGCGGTGACGCACTTCGAGATGCTGCGGATTCCGCTGCAGGTGAACCACCAGGGACAGATTCCTTCGGCGACTTTGAGCTTCAACCTGACCCCCGGCGCGAGCTTGAGCGATGCGACGGACGCGATCGATCAGGCGCGCGTAAAGATCGGGATGCCGACGACGATTCATGGCGGATTCCAGGGCACGGCGCAGGCGTTCCAGCAGTCACTTTCGAGCGAGCCAATGCTGGTTTTGCTGGCGCTGGTGACGGTGTATATCGTGCTGGGAATTCTGTATGAAAGCTTTATTCATCCGCTGACGATTCTTTCGACGCTGCCTTCGGCGGGCGTTGGTGCGCTGCTGTTCCTGCTGATGTTCAAGGTGGAGCTTAGCGTGATTGCGATGATCGGAATTATTCTGCTTATCGGAATTGTGAACAAGAATGCGATCATGATGGTCGACTTTGCGCTGGTAGCCGAGCGGCAGTATGGCAAGACTCCGGAGCAGGCGATTCTGCAGTCGTGCCTGCTGCGCTTCCGGCCGATCATGATGACGACGATGGCGGCTCTGCTGGGCGGACTTCCGCTGGCACTGGGTCAGGGAACGGGCAGCGAACTGCGGCGGCCGCTGGGCATCACGATCGTGGGTGGACTGGTGGTTTCGCAGGCGTTGACTTTGTTCACGACTCCGGTGGTTTATCTGTTCTTTGACAAGCTGCAGAAGTTTGCGACGCGCTTGTTTGCTGGGCGGAAGAAGCCGGTCGTCATGCATGCGGAGCCGGTTGGGGTTGCGGGGGATTAGCGGCTCAGCAGCAAAGAGGCGACCCGGGGTGGAGTGTTTACTTTCCCACTCATCGGTTCGCGTCCGCGACCTGGGACGATGCCGTGGGCGCGGAGCGCGGAAGGATGCGACAGCGATGAATGGGCACCCGGACGATTGTGGCGCTCGAAATTCTAGGTGAGCGATAATTGTTGGCATGTTGAAGATGCGTGGGTTTGTTCTCTCGATCGTGATGTGTGCTGGATTGGCTTGCTCGTGGGGGCAGACTGCTCTGCGGCCGGATGCGCCGTGGGTGTTTGCGGGGTTTAAGGATAACGGGCAGGATGGCGTCTATATGGCGCTGTCGCTGGATGGCTACCACTGGACGCTGGCCAATGGCGGGAAGCCAGTTGTAAAGCCGACCGAGCAGGGCGAGTTGATGCGGGATCCTTACCTGCAGAACACGCCGGACGACGGTTTCGTGATGGTTTGGACGTGGGACTGGCGCGGCAAGACGATCGGCTATGCGGCGTCGGACGATTTGGTGAAGTGGACCCCACACAAACAGCTTGCCGTGATGGCTACCGAGGCTGCGGCCTTAAATACGTGGGCCCCGGCGATTTACTGGGAGAAGGCGGAGCGACGCTGGATCATGATCTGGTCGTCGACTATTCCGGGGAAATTTCCGGGGGATGACTCCGGCGACGGCGGTCTGAATCACCGGATTTGGTCGGCGACGACGAAGGATTTCAAGACTTTGACGAAGCCGAAGGTGTTCTTCGACCCTGGGTATAGCGTGATTGACGCGACGATTATTGCGACGCCGAACGTCAAGGGCCGGCCGTTCCACCTGATGTTCAAGGATGAACGCAAGACTCCGCTGGAGAAGCACCTACAGACAGCTTCAGGGCCGGAGATGGAAGGACCGTGGAGCAATATCAGCGAGCCGCTCTCGGAGACCTGGTCGGAGGGTGCCGCGGTGATCAAGGTTCCGGGTGGATGGATGGCTTACTACGACCACTACCAGAAGCCGCAGCACTACGGCGCGATGTTCAGCACGGACTTCAAGAGCTGGAAGGATGCAACGACGAAGATAGACTTCCCTGCCGGGTTGCGGCATGGGTCGTTCTTGCAGATATCGCGGGAAGAGTATGAAAGGTTGGCGCAACTGAAGTAGTACTAACAACAACTACTGAGATTCTGGCTTCGCCAGAATGACGGCGTTTCGTGGTGGAAAGTGAAGAACCCCACCTCAACGACGATGGGGCTGTCGTTGAGATGGGGCACCCGGAGGGTTTTGGTTAGGCGAGGACTGCAGTTTCTGCGAAGGCTTCGGCAGCGGCGGTTTCCTCGGTGACGGGAGCCTGCGGGAAGTAGGCATTGGCGAAGTACTGGCCGAGCATACGGTCGGTGTTGAAGAAGCTACCGTTCATCGCAATGCAGTGCTGCTGCATACGAGCCCAGGCGTTGGGGCGGGAGTAGAGCGGTGCGATGCGCTGCTCCAGCTTGTCGTAGAGGCTGGCGGCTTCCGCCGCATCGTTGTCGCCATCGTCGATGGCCCAACCGGTGACGTCTTCGGCGCAACCTTCGATCCACCAACCGTCGAGGATGGAGAGCGAGGGGACGCCGTTGAGGGCGGCCTTCATGCCAGAGGTTCCTGACGCTTCATACGGCCGACGAGGGGTGTTCACCCAGACGTCGACGCCCTGAGTTAGGATGCCGCCGAGTTCCCAGTCGTAGTTTTCGAGGTAGATGATGCGGAGCGAGCCGGACTTGCCGATCTTTCCGGCGAGGTCGAAGACTTCCTTGATCAGGCGCTTGCCTTCGGTGTCAGCAGGGTGAGCCTTGCCGGCGAAGACGATCTGGAGGCCGCCGATCTTCTTGGCGATCTTGGCGAGGCGTTTGGGGTCTTCGAGCAGCAGGCTGGCGCGTTTGTAGGTAGCCACGCGGCGAGCGAAGCCGAGGGTGAGCACGCTCTCGTTGAGGGCGATGCCGGTGCGGGCAGCGATGGCCTCGATGAGTCTGTGCTTGCCGACGCGGTGGGCGTTGGCGATGCGGCTGGGCTTGATGCCGTAGACGGAGCGGAAGTACTGGTTGTCATGGCGCCAGCGGGGGAGTTCGTCGTCGAAGAGGCGCTGGAGGGGTGGCGCGATCCAGGTGGCGGCATGGACGCCGTTGGTGACGGACTCGACGTGGTAGTCGGGGAACATCTCCTGCGAGACCTTGCCGTGCTGCATGGCGACGCCGTTGACCCAGCGCGAGAAGCGGAGGGCGACGTAGGTCATGTTGAGGAGGCCGTTGTGCATGCAGCCGAAGCGCTCGAGCGCCGCGCCGCGGTCCTGACCGAGGATGGTGTACATCTGGTCGGGTCCGAACATGTCGTGACCGGCGGGGACGGGGGTGTGGGTGGTGAAGACGCACTGCTTGGCGACGGCCAGGCGGTCAGACTCGGTTGCGGTGCTGAGGGACGCACCGGAGAGCAGGCGGTCTTCGAGAAGGCCGAGCGTCAGCAGGGCTGCGTGGCCTTCGTTCATGTGGTAGACGGCGGGCAGGCAACCGAGTTTGTGCAGCAGCTTGACGCCGCCGATGCCGAGAACCGTCTCCTGACAGAGGCGGTAGTAGGTGTCGCCACCGTAGAGGTGGTCGGTGAGGCGGCGATCGTAGGGATCGTTGCCGTCGATGTCGGTATCGAGTAGGAAGACCGGGATGACGTGACCGGCGACGCCGACGACGTCGAAGCGCCAGGCACAGATCTTGATGTTGCGGCCCTGCATGTTGATGGTGACGCACTCACCGGCGAAGGGGAGCGTGGTCTCGGGGGACCAGGGAACGTCGGTCTCGGTCTGCTGGCCGCTGGCATCGAGGTGCTGGCGGAAGTATCCGCGGCGATGCGCGAGGGAGACCGCGACCATGGGTGCGCCGGTATCGGCAGCGGAACGCAGGGTATCGCCGGCCAACATTCCGAGGCCACCGGAGTAGGTGGGGACGGACGGGGAGAGCGCGATCTCCATGGAGAAGTAGACAATGGCGCAGTTGGTGAGGTCGATAGGTGGAGCGGCGATGGTACGGGTGGCTGAGGTGGCGGGAGTCTTATCGAGGCTCATGCGGTGAAATCCCTTTCATCCGTGCAGTCTGGCAACGATGGCCGACATTTGTACGGGTGGACCTGCGTGTATGTGTTATCGGCTTGGAAGTGTTGTGACTACAGGGAACGGTGTGGTTTCTGTGGTGAATATATTAAGACTAGCAAACGGTAACAGTTACCACCACGCTTTAATTCCAACACTTTCGGGGGATTCGCCGTATCCAATGAGTTAGGATGCCGCATTTGCCGTGTTAGCGGCGGTCTGGAGAAGGGTCCAGATTCGTTCAATCCAAAGGAGATGCTCAGGTTTCATGAGGACAGAACGGAGGCAGAGGACTGTGCCTTCGGAGTTAGCTGGCCAGGTGCCGGGTGGAAATAAGGTAACCGAAAGTCGCGCGAGGGCCAGGTGAAGATCGATTTTGGCGGCTTCATCGAAGATTCGCTGGGCAAGTTCGGAGCTGGCGGTGGGGGTGGGAGCGGCGGCGGACCAGAAGACAATGTCGAGTTGCGGAGGATGGGTGGGGGCTGTGAAGAGGGGAGATTCGACGACGTGGCCGTAGAGGATGAGGGCGGATTCCCTGCCATGGGAGAGGCCCTGGGCGAAGGCCCCCGCGGGAATGAGGGGGAGGAGACGCTGGGTGGCCCAGAGAGCTACCGCAGAGGCTCCTGCGCGGGAACATTCGAGGGAGATCTCGCCGAGGTGGAGCGCTCCGGACGTGAAGTAGGTGAAGGGAGAGTCGTGTTTGTAGAAACGGCCGACTGCGGGGTCGCGGAAGAGGACGCAGCCACAGCCGTAGGGCTGGAGACCGTGTTTATGAGGGTCGACGACGATGGAATCGGCGTGGGGGATGGCGTTGTAGGCTCGGCGGGCGGCGGGCTGGAGATTGGAAGCAAGGGTGAAGTAGCCGCCGTAGGCTCCGTCGACGTGGATGCGGAAGCCGTAGGTTTGCTGGAGTACCAGGAGCTCGTCGAGGGGGTCTACCGAGCCGGTGGCGGTGGTGCCGAGAGTGGCGACGACTGTCCCTATGTTCTTTGTTTGCAGCAGAATTTCGAGTTGGACGAGATCGATTCGGTTGGTACTGTCGACTGGGATAGGGACGAAGGGGATGCCGAGGACTCCGCTGATGCGGGTGTGGGTGTAGTGGGCCTGCGAGGAGGCGGCGATGGCTTGGCCGGGGTGGGTGAGGCCAGCGACCCAGAGAGCCTCGAGGTTGGCGATGGTTCCGCTGCTGGTGAGGTGGCCGAGATGCTGCTGGGGGAAGCCGAACATGGCGGCGAT
>JAYVZU010000461.1:0-3793 GCA_043783075.1 Rhodanobacteraceae bacterium | reverse complement strand
TCATCTGTGGAAAACAGGTGACGCTATTTCGCAACTCTCTCCCATGCAGTGAACCCACGGGTTCGACGAGACGGTTACTGTTCAGACCGCAGTTGACTCAAAAGCCAATAGCAAACGCATTCCGCACCAACCAAATGCTGTGGCTGTCGCGTTACTATCGAGTTCACTCAAATCATGGTCCTTCTGCTCGTCATATGTGTTTGTCTTCTGGTCCTCATCGCAACTGCCCTGGCAGTCGATCTCTTTCGTGTGCGCAACACCGTGAGGCTGCTCCGGACCGAATTGGCTAACGCAAGTGAAGAGCAACGCACGAAGGATTCCCTCCTCGTTCAGCGCTCCGAACTCGACCAGATCAAAGATGAGTTCATCTCCACGGTCTCGCACGAGCTGCGTACCCCGCTCACTGCTATCCGCGGTGCGCTTGGTCTGCTCTCCGCTGGCCTCATGGGAGCAATGGACTCGAAGGCGCAAAACCTGCTCCGCATCGCAGTCGCAAACACCGACCGCCTCATCCGCCTCATCAACGACATCCTCGACCTTGAGCGCATGGAGTCTGGCCGCGCACCCCTCCAGGTTCGCCGCTGTTCCTTCCGCGACCTGACCCTCCAGGCCCTCGAAACTATGACGCCGCTCGCCGAGACCACCCACGTCAAGCTCGAGCTCACCATGATCGCCGCACCCGAAGCCGTCTTCTTCGATGGCGATCCCGACCGAATCCTTCAGGTCCTCACCAATCTGCTCTCGAATGCCGTCAAGTTCTCGCCCTCAAACAGCATCGTCGACATCCGCATTGAGGCGACCTCCGATGCCGTACTCCTGCGCGTATCCGATCAGGGCCGCGGTATTCCTATTGACAAGCTCGACTCCATCTTCGATCGCTTCCAGCAGGTCGAAGCCTCCGACGCCCGCCAAAAAGGTGGCACCGGTCTCGGGCTCGCCATCTGCCGCACCATCGTCTCGCAGCACAACGGGACAATCTGGGCCGAATCGAACATGCAGCACAACCGCGGCCCCGGTGCCGCCCTGTACGTCTCACTGCCACGCATCAGCCGCACCCAGGACCCCACCAACCCCCGCACGGTCACCATGCTCTCTGCTCCGGTCCACGCCACCGTCATCGTCTGCGACGACGATCCCGGTATCCGTACCGTCGTAGGTGAAAACCTCCGCCAGCACGGTTACAGCATTTTGGAAGCGGAAGACGGCGAACACGCCATCGAACTGGCAGTAAAGAATAAGGTAGAGGCCATCCTCCTCGACCTGTATATGCCGGGCCTCAATGGTTGGGAGACACTGCAGCGCCTGAAGGATTCGCCCAAAACCGCCGGAATTCCTGTCGTCATTCTTTCCGTCCTTTCGCCGGCAGATACGCCCGGCAATGACGCTCCAGCCAACAGCCGCGGCATCGCTGCCGCCGCACAGGGTTGGGTGCAGAAGCCCTTCAACGAACACCTCCTCCTCTCCGAGCTATCCCGCGTCCTCCATACTGGCGACGGCCCGGCTTATGTGCTCCTCGTAGAGGACGACGCCGATCTTGCCTCCGTAGTCATAGCCGGCTTTGAAGAAGCGAATGTCCGCATCGACCACGCCAGCACCAAGCAGTCTGCCATCGAACACTGCCTGATCGCTCGCCCCAACCTTCTCATCCTCGACCTCACCCTGCCCGATGGCGACGGCTTCCAGTTCGTCGACTGGCTCCGCAAGCAACCCGACCTTCGCACCCTGCCGCTGGTCGTCTACTCCGGCCGCGAGATCTCCGACAGCGAGATGTCGCAGCTCAGACTAGGCCCCACGCAGTTCCTTACCAAAGCCAAGGTGCAGCCACACGAAGTGGAAGAATTGGTACTGAACATAGTCCACCGCCTCCATACCGTTGAGGTTCCCACCCTCACCTAAAGGCAATCCCTGCGTTAGCTGGTGGCCGACCAATCATGGTCTTTGCTTCTAGGTACGCCAAGGCTTCAGCCTTGGCATCCTGGGACGATCAAGGTCCCGGGCTTTAGCCCCTGGGGTAAGTCTCGTTTGGAGAGGCCCAAATCGACACATCCATTCCCGCGCCCCATTAGTTGTAGTTACCTTTGCACACTCTTCCCTCTTCCCTTCCCCCTCTTCCCTGTACTATAGTTTCTGTGCACCGCATCCTAATCATTGATGATGAAGACGATATCCGCGAAGTAGCGGCCCTGTCGCTCGAAGCTACGGCTGGCTGGACGATCTACACAGCCGCCTGCGGGCGCGACGGTATTGACGTCGCCCTCGAACAGAAGCCCGAAGCCATCCTGATGGACGTGATGATGCCCGAGATGGACGGCCCCACCACCTTCAAAGAGATGCAGCTGATACCTGCCATCGCCGGAATCCCCGTCGTCCTGCTGACCGCTAAGGTCCAGGGAGTGGACCAGCGTCGCTTCGCCGGTCTAGGCGTAGCCGCAGTCTTGTTCAAGCCATTTGACCCGCTCACCCTCGCCGCTCAAATCGCCGACGTCCTCGGATGGCAAGCCTAGCCATTAACCCCGGCAGTCTTACTGCAGAAGCGCAGCAAACTTGTGCCACAGCGGTGTCATTCCGATCGGAACGGAAAGCGCGACCGCAAGAAAAGTAACTGGTGCGGCCCACATGGTCGAGCGGTGGATACGTCGAATCGTGATCAGTTCAAACGCGATCATCACCAAAAGCAGCACACCGATCCCGGTGACGGCTCCAGCAGCGGGTGGCAGGCCAATCTTGGCCCACGGAAACCGTCCAAACGCGGCACCAGCGAGACCGATCGTAGCCATGAGGATTAGACGTTTGTGCGCGTCAGGCCGACGCCGTGCACGCCACGCCGCGAAGATGACAATGGTGAAGCCGACGATGCTGATCAGCGAAATTGCAAGCGATACGGCAGGATCCAGAGGGCCAATCCGTACTCCGCGATGCAGCCCGTTGACCGCAGCGATAACCGCCAGCACAACCATAATCGGAGGCAGACAAAATGCAATCGTGCCAAGCGTCCGATGCCACATCACACGCCGAGCAGAGATAAGCGCACTCTGAATGACAAACAACAACATCCAAAGCGTGAACACCGCGCCATGAATATGCAGGATCGGGCTGGGCAGCGGTGCCCGCAGCATCCCCGCCCCAAAGTATGTCGGCGAAAAACCAATGTACACACAGATAGACAGCACGATCGCCATTCCACTGTAGAAAATACGTTCCACCGTGCGGTGCACCGGGCGATACATCGGGCGCTGGCTGGATGAGGGCGCAAAAATAGCGTCTGTGGCCATGTAGTTCTCCATCTGCAGGATTGCCGGAAAACTACATATCCGGATACGAGGACGATACCACGCAAACTCAGGCAAACAAAGCTATTTCGCAAACTAATCCCAGAGGCTTCCTACGCCATACACACCCGCTCTATCCATATGTTTGGAGGGCGACACTACGACGTTCCCAGGCTTACCAATTGGCGTCGGCGAGTCCATCTTTCACCAAAACCACCTTGCCCGTGGTCGCCAGCGAAAACCACCCCGGCCACTTCGGATTCTTGGCTCCCACCGACGGGTCCGGCCGGTCCGCCGCCATGATCTCGCCACCGCAACCGGTAAACATACTTAGCGCATGCGAGCCCATAATCGTCCCGTCATACGCCCGGAGCGCGATACGTCCTGGCACATGATGCTGGTCACCATTCAAAATCGTCCACTTCTCTTTGCGTCCGACTTTGTTCTGATCCGCGACAACGCACTTCACGTCACGCTTCGAAAGAAACATATTCGTCTTCAGGCTCTGCAGTGCGTACTCGCGA
>JAYVZU010000460.1:0-3796 GCA_043783075.1 Rhodanobacteraceae bacterium | reverse complement strand
CGACACGCCTGGCATCTGCGGACGATGCTTATTCCATGGTCGCAACGGTCGATCGCGCCCGCATCCTAAAGGCTGCAACCGGCTTCCTCACCGAGGCTCCCCGGACCGTCACCGCAGCCCACTGCGACCGAAGCTCTGGCGGCCTGCACGACTACTTCTCCGAAGGCGATTATTGGTGGCCCGATCCGAAGAATCCGACCGGTCCCTATATCCGGCGAGATGGCTTTTCCAACCCCGCGAACTTCAACACACATCGCGAGGCATTGATTCGATTAGGGGTTATGGCTCCGGCTCTGGTAGCGGCCTGGCGGCTTACAAAAGACAAGCGATACTCGGCACACTTCCTCAAACATCTGCGCGCCTGGTTCGTGGACGATGCAACGAAGATGAACCCGAACCTCCAGTACGCGCAGGCGATCATGGGGGTGTCAAAGGGCCGAGGCACTGGAATCATCGATACGCTCCAATGGACCGATTTGGCCCGCAGTCTCCGAGTGATGGAGGCGACTGGCGGCATGACCACAGCCGAGATCGCTCCCATAAAGGCTTGGTTTGCAACCTATGTCGATTGGATGGCAACGTCGAAGAACGGCATCGAGGAAGAGATCGTAACCAACAATCATGGCGCGTGTTGGGTTCTTCAGGTAGCCGAATTCGCGCAGTTCGCCAGGCGCGCCGACCTTGTCGCGCTCTGCCGCGACCGCTACAAGAATCACCTGATTCCCGACCAAGTCGCAAAAGACGGGAGCCTGCCGCTGGAGCTCGCGAGGACCAAGCCATACAGCTACAGTCTGTTTGACGGCGATGTCCTGACCGGAATCTGCCAGTCCCTCTCAACGCCGCTGGACAATCTGTGGACCTTCAAGGGCTCAAACGGCGGAGGTATCGCAGAAGTCATGGCATTTCAGTATCCGTACATCGCGGACAAGGCAAATTGGCCGTATCCAAAGGATGTGGAGTACTTCGACGACTTCCCTTCGCGGCGGTCGAGTCTGCTCTTCGCTGGGCAGGCTTTGGGGCGACCCGAGTATGTCGATCTCTGGAAGAGACTGGACGCCAGCCCAACAGTAGCAGAGGTCATTCGCAACTTGCCGATTCGGCAGCCGCTGCTTTGGGTCGATCCGGCGCTGAAAGGCTAGCGCTATCTTCCGCTATACGGATTCTGCACGTACCGTCGTGCGGCGTCGGCCTGAGACTGGTCGCCCCCCGCTGTCAGGGCGAGTTTGTACTGAGCGATTGCGGCCGGGCGGTCGTGCAGCAGGTCCAGCATCTGGCCGGCGTTCAGTTCCGCTCGTTTGCGGAGCCAGTCGGAGCAGATCGGCTGCGATCCCGCTTCGAGGTAGTGCTTCGCCGCGTCGGCTACAAGGTTCTGGCCGCGTTCGGTGTCCGCCAACCCAAACAGCGCCATCTGCAGGCGCGGGTCGACAAAGTAGCCGGGCTTCCGGGCATCATCCAGCACCTGTTTGTAGATTGGGATTGCGCCCATGCCGTCGCCCTTGTCCTTAGCCAGGTTGGCTTCTTCCAGCCGAAAGAGATAGTCGTGCGGAAACTGCTGTGCGAGCCCACGCTGCACTGCCAACGCCTCCGGATAGCGGGCGTCGTGGCGCAGGAAGAGCGAGAGCGTCGTACGGGATTCGACGCTGGTGATGATTCCCTTCTCGGCTGAGATTCGCAGCAGGCGGAGCCCCTTTTCCTTGTTGCCTCCGACCCCCGCAATCCCAACCACGACCCGGACAAACCCCGGCAGACTCGCGACTGCAAACTGCTGGATTCCGATCGCCATCTGCGCGTCGGCATAGTCCGGATCGATCTTGATGACCTGCTCAGAATCGTTGCGCGCCGAGAGACCCTGCCGCGCGGCCGCAAACCATGAGTGGTCGACTAGGGTGATGAATGCCGCGTGGAGACCCTTCGCAAATCCCTTGGCAAACAACGCATTTTTGTCGCGCGGATTGCCCTTCAACCGCTGGTCCGCTAGCGAGATCGTTTGGTTGGTCAGGTACTCGATGCGCTGGCGGTTGGCAGGTGGAATGTCTACCTTCCGCTGATTCGTCAGGAAGTTATCGTGCGCATAGTAAGTGGTATCCAGCAGATCCTGGTGGTAAAGCTCGCGGAAGATCGTCGCCTGCAACTCATAGGCGTACGCGATAGGCTCTTGCGGATGCGCCTTGATAACCTCTTCGAATCGAGCGATGGAAGCTTCGTAGTCGAGGTTGTAAAAGTGGTTATACCCTTCGCGGACGACGGGATCGAAGTTGAGAGGATCGGCGTGAGGCGTAAACTGCGGATTCAGCGGTTGTGCGGAACCAATCTGCACCCCACAAGAAAAAAGCAGCAGGGCTGCAACGCACAACAGAAAGAAACGTCGGAGATAATTAGCCAAGGCTGGGTTCCCGGAACTGGTTAACATTCGTGATCCGTTGACGGACCACCAGACCTAGCGGACCGCCAGATCGAACTACGGAGTTGGATGCAGTATTTCGTATACTCGACACAGGTAGTTGTACCTAGTGTGTCAGATATTCGTTTGCTGAACTATAGTCGTCATGCGTAGAGCCATAGCGGTTCGTTGCGCCGGACCTCTGGAGACTTGCGATGACGCGGTTCGAACTGCTGCAACTTCTGATCGGACAGGCGAAGACCAACGGGTTCGAGTTCCGGCGCTGGTTCACCCGTCGGCTCGACTTACCGTGGGTCGATGCCAAGGCAGCGATCGAGACGCTCGCCTCCGAGCGAAGGTACTACGCCCTCCTCTTCTCCCACGAGTTTGCCCAATCCTTCTGGAAGGCCGGCGAAAAAATGACGTTTCTGGTGCCAACCCAGACCTTCCAGAGGACCCGCCCCGATGGCTCGATCGGAACGGTCACCCGCAAAGGCTACACGCGCCGCAGTGGACGCGAGGACGCATGGAAGTATCACTTGAAGGAATTGGCCACAGCTGAAGAGCCACTGCGCTATATGCGACGCTACCTTCGCGTGGAAGATGAGATGGAAGAGGATGGCTAAAACGAATGGTCGAGTCGGATATTGCGGATCTGCTTCAGGTGATGTCGACCATGGATGAGATGGAAACGCCGCCACTGTTGCATCGATAATGGTCCCAAAATGATATGCGCGACAGCTCGGCGGTCGCCGAACAGATGCTCTCCGCGAGCCGTTACCTCGTCCAGCTTTCTCAACTCCGCGCTCACCTTCGCAGCCAGTTCATCGCCGGATTGCACCGTGGTTGGCAAGCTGGGCGACACCGCAGCCGGAGCTATGCGACCGTTCGGAAACTGGCCAAGCTGGATAATCATGAACTGCGCGATCCGCTGCCGGAGGTTCGGCTTCGCGCGCGTCGCGCTTCGCTTATCTACCCGTGCGCTGATGGCTGGGATAGTGCCGCGATAGGTGTTCAGAAGATGTTCAACGATCTGCTGGATACTCCACTTCTCGGGATGAGCGAACGGGGTGGCCTGCGTATTTCGCGAATCCATACCCCGGAGAAGATTGGTTACTTCAGTTTCCAACTTTTGCAAATCATCGTGCATAAGATGAGACTAAAGCATCGCAGACAGAGGGTAAACAAGAATTCCCAATTTGGAACTACATGGTTACTTTGGAGTTAGGTCCTCGAGCGCTCTGTTTGCCGACTTAGCCTTTTCGCCGTCGGGGTCCAGCTTTAGGTAGAGCTGGAACTCGCTGATAGCTTCGTCGTTTTTTTTGAGCTTTTGGGCACTCTCAGCGATAGCGAAATGACCCAACGGATCATCCGGGATCGTTTTGACGGCATCTTTCGCGCGAAGATAGGCGGCCA
>JAYVZU010000459.1:0-11429 GCA_043783075.1 Rhodanobacteraceae bacterium | reverse complement strand
AGCGGGACTTACGTGATGGTGTGCGGCGAACTGCAACAGCAGATCCCTCCGGGATGACAAACAAAATATTGCTCAGAGTGAATTCCGCAGCAGGGGGTTGAGGACGGCAGCGGTTTGGGTGGCGCATTGGTCGAAGCTGAAGTGGGTCGCGCGCGCCTGGCCGGCGATGCGGAGGGTCTGCATGAGGGGTTGGTCGGTGACCTGGAGGAGGCACTCGACGAGCGAGTCTACCGAGCGGGGGTCGAAGTAGAGGGCGGCGTTTCCGCCGATCTCAGGCAAGGATCCCGCGTTGGAGGAGAGGCAGGGGCAGCCGAGCTGCATGGCTTCGAGGAGCGGGAGGCCGAAGCCCTCGTAGAGCGAGGGGAAGACGAGGGCTGCGGCACCGGCGTAGAGGGCGATGAGTTGGGTGTCGGAGATCTCGTCGGTGAAGCGGACGCGGTCGCCGAGGGTTGCGGCGAAGCGGAGGGCGGGCTCGTCGTTGGAGCTGAAGCCGCGCATGCGACCGGCGAGGATGAGGCGGTGGGGGATTCGGGTTTGGACTTTTACGAAGGCTTTCAGGAGCAGGATCAGGTTTTTGTTGGGTTTTACGTTGCCGACGTAAAGGAGGTAGGGGATGGAGTCGGGCTCGCGGTGGGGTTGTGCGGAGGTGGGCCAGGCGGCGTCGAGACCGAGGTGGGTGACGGTGAGTTTGTCGGCTGGGGTTTGAAGGCGGTGGCGCAGCTCTGAGGCGGTGAAGGCGGAGGCGCAGACGATGGCTGAGGCGTGGGAGGTCGCGCGCTCGATGAGGAGGCGGGCGTAGTCGCGCTTGAGGGCGTTGCTTAGGATCTCGGGCAAAGCGAGTGGGGCAATGTCGTGGATGGTGAGGGCGAGTGGGCCGCGATAGAAGAGGGGGGCGTTGTAGTGGGGGACCCAGAGGAGGGTGGAGTTGCGGAAGGCTCCGCGGAGTGGGAGGAGCTGCTCGGTGGGGGAGTAGATAGGGGCTTCAGTTTCGAAGATTTCTACTCGGGGGTCGGTGAGCCAGGGGGCGTCGGCGAAAAGCGTGGCAGACCCGAGGACGCGGATGGCGTCGGTGTGCAGAAGCGGGAGGATGGCGGGCATGATGTTGCGGAGATAACGCCCGATTCCGGAGTGCCGGTACATGCGGAGATCGATGGTGATTCGGGTCATTTCGGGTTACGTCGAGTTTACGACAGGGGCGGTGTACGACCCCACCGCAATCGATGGAGCCGATTGAGATGGGGCACCCGGTCATTGTGGGTGGTGATAGTCGTTGATGCCGTGGAGGACGGCTCGGAGGGCGGGCCAGTCAAGGCGGAGGATGCGTTTGGCGATGCGGAGGGTTAGGAAGATGGCCTGGGCGAGGACGGGGATGCGGGCGTGGCGGGAGAGGAAGATCAGGCCGGAGTTGGTGATGATTTGTTCCAGCTTGTGGCTGCGCCCGGCGGTGCTGCCGCCTTCCTTGTGGAGGATTGCAGTTTCGGGGGAGACGGCTAGTTGCCAGCCGGCGTCGAGGGCGCGGAGGCAGAAGTCTACGTCTTCAAAGTACATGAAAGCTCCTTCGAAGAGGCCACCTAGCTGGTCGAAACATTCGCGGGGGATGAGGGCGCTGGCGAAGGTGATGTAGGAGTCGGGGCCGAGGAGGGTGGGAGTGAGATAGTGCCAGTTGTAGGCGGTCCAGCGGTTGATCTGGCCGCCGCCCCAGGCCTGGGTTTGGCAGGGGTTGTGGGCGTAGAGCAGGACGGCTCCGGTGACGCCGATGTTGGGGTTGGTGAGGGCGGTGGCGACGAGTTTGGAGGCGGTGTCGGGTGGGGCGATGGTGTCGTTGTTGAGGAACCAGAGGAAGTCGGCGTCGGCGCCGAGGGGGTGGCGGGCGCCGAGGTTGCAGGCGCGGGGGAATCCGGCATTTTCGGAGTTCTCTATATATGTGGCCCAGGGATGGGCGGCGCGGAGTTGGGCGAGGGAGTCGTTGGTGGAGGCGTTGTCGACTACGAGGACGCGGAGGTTGGGGTAGAGCTGGTCGGCGAGCGAGGTGAGGCAGTCGGCGGTGTCGCGCCAGTTGTTCCAGTTGACGAGGATGCAGGCGACGATGGGTTGATCGGAGATAGACTGCATCGAGGTAAGGGTAAATGATTTGGGTGTGGTGGCGGGTCCCACACATAGCACAGTACGCGATGAATGGGGCACAGACCCGTTATTTGAGGTTGGACATGACGGCGGCTAACGAGGTTTGCCACGGGGGGAGTTGGAGGCTGAAGGTTTGGTGGAGCTTGTCGCAGTTTAGGCGGCTGTTGGCGGGGCGGCGGGCTGGGGTGGTGTAGGCGGCGGTGGGGATCGGGAGGAGGGGGGTGGAGATTTTGGCGAGGCGGAGGGCTTGGGTGGCGAAGCCGTGCCAGGTCGTTTCGCCCTGGGCGGTGGCATGGTAGAGGCCGGATTCGGTAGGGTTCGCGGCGATGATTGCGGCGGTGAGTTGGGCGAGGTCGCGGGACCAGGTGGGGGCTCCGTGCTGGTCGGCGACGATTTTGAGCTCGGCGCGTTCGGCGGCGAGTTTGAGGATGGTGAGGAGGAAGTTTTTGCCGGTGGCTCCGTAGACCCAGGAGGTACGGAGGATGATGTGGGCGGCTCCGGTGGCGGCGAGGGCTTGCTCGCCGGCGAGTTTGGTGGCTCCGTAGACGCCGAGGGGGTTGGTCGGGTCGGATTCGAGGTAGGGCGTGGGTTTGGTGCCGTCGAAGACGTAGTCGGTGGAGAAGTGGAGGACTGTGGCGCCGATCTTGGCGGCTTCCTCGCCGAGGATGCGGGGGGTTTCGGCGTTGATGGCGGCGGCTATTTGGGGCTCGGATTCGGCTTTGTCGACGGCGGTGTAGGCGGCTGGGTTGATGATCCAGCGGGGGTTGGTTGCGCGGATGTAGGCGCGGATGGAGGACTCGGAGGAGAGGTCGAGGTGGGCGCGGGTGGGGGCGAGGGCTTCAGGGAATAGGCGTAGGAGTTCGCCTCCGATTTGGCCGTTGGTGCCAGTGATGAGGATGGGGAGCATCTTAGTAGACGGGCTCTTGGAGGATGCGGAGGAGGTATTTTCCGTAGGTGGATTTGGCGATTTTGGCGGCGAGAGCTTTGAGGGCCTCGGCGTCGATGTAGCCCAGGCGGTATGCGATCTCTTCGGGGCAGGAGACCTTGAGGCCCTGGCGGTGTTCGAGGGTGTGGATGAAGTTGGAGGCTTCGAGCAGCGAGTCGTGAGTGCCGGTGTCGAGCCAGGCGATGCCGCGGCCGAGGACCTCGGTGCGGAGCTGGCCGCGTTCCAAGTACCAGCGGTTTACGTCAGTGATTTCGAGTTCGCCGCGGGGGCTGGGTTTCAGGGATTCGGCGATACCGACTACCTGGGCGTCGAAGAAGTAGATGCCGGTGACGGCGTAGCGGGATTTTGGCTTGAGAGGCTTTTCTTCGAGCGAGATGGCTCGGCGGTTGGCGTCGAATTCGACTACGCCGTAGCGTTCGGGGTCCTGGACGGCGTAGGCGAAGACGGTTGCGCCGGAGGTTTGGGCGGCAGCTTGACGAAGGGTTCGGGCGAAGTCGTGGCCGTAGAAGATGTTGTCGCCGAGGACGAGGCAGCAGCCTTCGCCGGCGAGGAATTCCTTGGCGATGAGGAAGGCCTGGGCGAGGCCGTCGGGCGAGGGCTGGACGGCGTAGGTGATGTTGAGGCCCCACTGCTCGCCGGAGCCGAGGAGGAGGTGGAAGCGGGGGGTGTCTTCGGGTGTGGAGATGACGAGAATGTCGCGGATTCCGGCGAGCATGAGGGCCGAGAGGGGGTAGTAGATCATCGGCTTGTCGTACACCGGCAGCAGTTGCTTAGATACGGCTTGCGTGACGGGGTGGAGGCGGGTTCCGGAGCCTCCGGCGAGGATGATTCCCTTCATTGGGCGGCACCTCGGTGGGAGTAATTTTGTTCGAGCCAGTTTTTGTAGGAGCCGTTGGTGACGGAATCTACCCAGGCGGAGTTGTGGAGGTACCACTGTACAGTCTTGCGGAGGCCGGTTTCAAAAGACTCGGCGGCGTGCCAGTTGAGTTCGGTTTCGAGCTTTCGGGCATCGATGGCGTAGCGACGGTCGTGGCCGGGACGGTCTTTCACGTACTGCACCAGCTTCGAGTGCGGGACATGGGGGCTGTTGGGGCAGAGCTCGTCGAGCAGGGCGCAGACCGTACTTACGACTTCGAGGTTAGAGCGCTGGTTGCCGCCGCCGACGTTGTAGGTTTCGCCGACCTTGCCGTTGGCGAGGACTTCGAGGATGGCCTTGCAGTGGTCGAGGACGTAGAGCCAGTCGCGGACCTGCTGGCCGTCGCCGTAGACGGGGAGCGGCTTGCCCTGGAGCGCGGTATGAATCATCAGGGGGATCAGCTTTTCCGGAAACTGGTAGGGGCCGTAATTATTGCTGCAGTTGGTGATGAGGGTGGGGAGGCCGTAGGTGTGGTGCCACGCGCGGACGAGGTGGTCGGACGATGCTTTGCTGGCGGCGTACGGGCTGTTGGGCGCGTAGGGAGTGTTTTCGTGGAAGGCGGGGTCGGTGGGGGAGAGTGTGCCGTAGACCTCGTCGGTGGAGACGTGGAGGAAGCGGAATTCATCGCGCGCTTTGCCTTGGAGGTTGGCGTAGTACTCGCGGGCTGCCTGGAGGAGGATGAAGGTGCCGTGGAAGTTCGTACGTAGGAAGGCGTCCGGGCGCGAGATGGAGCGGTCGACGTGGGATTCGGCAGCGAAATGGACGATGGCGGAGGGCTTGTGCTGGCCTAGCAGGCTGGAGACGAGGTCGTCGTCGCAGATGTCGCCGAGAACGAATGAGTAGAGCGGATTCTCGGCGAGGGAGGCGAGGTTGGCTGGGTTTCCGGCGTAGGTTAGCTTGTCGAGATTGATAACGCGCGTTCCGTCGGCGACAGCTTTCAGGACGAAGTTCGAGCCGATGAAGCCGGAGCCTCCCGTGAGAAGGATGGTCTTACAGGTCAATTTCGGATCCTGCTCAGTATGTGCCAATCGATGGCTCCGTTCTTAGTCTGTGGCAAGTGTGGCGCTGGTACTGGATGAGTTAGCGGTCGCACCATCGGAAAACTATGTGATGAGCGGATGCTGGATGTGGGGATGGCCCGCCTTTATTGTTGCTCAGACTATAGAGATTGAATATGGACCCATTGTTGTAGACGCGGGACTTGCGAGGGGCGATTCGATGGCGTGTGGCCAGCCTTCAAGGAAGATCATGTATGCGAACCAATAGAAGACCATGACCGGGATGAGGCTGATGGCACCGTCCATCGCCATCAGAATGGAGTAGAGCAGCAGGCCTTTGAGTGCGGCGGACCGGATGGGTGAGCGCAGAACTGCGGGATTCAGGATGAGCAGGATGAGAGGCATCCCGAAGATGAGCAGGATAGACAGGAGGCCAGCGACGCCGTATCCGGCGAGCGCCGAGGAGTAGACGATTTCGGCGAACGGGAGGACGGGAGTGTTGGGAAGGAGTGTGATGTTATGCAATGCGTTAACGAGGCCCTCGCTACGGCCGCCGAGGTTCTGGTCGAAGAGAAACGAGATGTTGCCGAAGGTAAGGGTGAGTCCGGCAACGATGGCGACTGCGGTTGCGATGAGGACGAGGCTGCGACGGAGGGCGGGGCCGAGGCTGATTTGGGGGAATGTTCTTGCAGACTGAGCGGCGATCCGTCCGAGAGAGAGCAGTTGTTCGCAGAGGAGGCCGGCCCAGACTGTTCGGGAGAGGGTCAGGATGAGAGCGAACTTCATGACGTTTCTGCGCCACGCCTTTTTCTCAAGGACGTTGTACATCGGGAGCAGGATGAGGGTGGCGACGCCGTAGACGTTTCCGTTGTTGTAGGTGGAGATGAGCTTCAGAAAGGCACCGCGGGCAATGTTCTTGGTCGACGCGATGAGGCCGTAGTCGTCTGCGTTGACGGTGAGGTACGGGACCTCAAAGAGTTTGCCGGTGAGGGGGTAGAGGATGAATAGGATGATTCCGTAGAACGCAGCGGCCAGCATGCAGAAGCGCAGAATGCGGCTTAAGCGTTGGCCGTCGATACGGCTGAGAAATGCTGGGTAGACGACGAGGAAGGCGACCGGGAAGAGGAAGAAGTTGACGAAGGTTCCGATGGCGTCGCCGAACGATGCAATACCGTTCTGGCGGCAGCTATAGAGGAAGAGCACGTCGAACGGGACGACAGTGGCAACTGCGACCAGAGCGAATTTGCGAAAGCGGAGCGGGAAGCTGAGGACCCGGATGATTGCGAGGAGCGGGAGCGAGATGCCAAGGAGAAGGTATCCCCAGGTAATGGGAATGCTGCTGATTTTGACTCCACCCTTGGGGAAGAGGACGAGAAAGATGACGAGCAGACCGACCAGCGCGGCGGAGAGTGGGTACTTTCGCCAGGCATGCGGGAGAACCGGGATTGGGCTCGACATGATGGGTTACCGGTGGAGGCTGAAGCTGCTCCGGATGATGGCGAGTTGCTGACTATGGGCGGGGTCGGCCTGAAGCCTTCGGGAGAGGATGGCGAAGGCGACAAAGACGAGTCCGACGATGCCGCTGAAGACGAAAGCAAGAGCGACGAGAGCCATGCGCGGCGGCCATGCCTTGCGCTCTGGCGCGATGGCGCGGTCGACGATAACGTATGGCGCGCCGCTGTTGCCTGCGATGAGCTGAGCCGCTTGATATTGATTGGAGAGTGCGGTGAGGCGCGCCTCGTGGTATTTGACGGCGCGCAGCTTGCGGGTGAATTCGAGGTTCATCTGCGGCATCTTACCGGCTGCTGCTGCGGCTCCGGCTCCGGAGGCGCTGTTGGCGGATTCGAGGGCGTGTTCCTGAGCCTGGAGTTGGGCGATCTGGGCGCGGAGCGACTTGACCTGCGGATTCTGTTCCGATTCTCCGAGCAGCGCGGACGCGAGTTGGACCTGAAGATTTGTGATCTGGGAGCGAATATTGGCGATTGCTGCAATTCCGGCGTTCGTTTGGGCCTCCGGCTGGATGAGCCCGGTATGCTCCTGCACGGACTGGAGGTCGTTCTCGGCTGCGGCCAGTGCCTGATCTTCCTGAGCTATCTGGTGCTCGAAGAAGCGACGGTGGAGGGCGGCCTCGTCGTTGAGCATCTTCTCGCGCTGGGTGTCGAGAGCGTCAAGGTATGCGTTGTCGATCAGAACTGCGTCTTCGGCGTTTTTATCTCGAACCTTGATGGTGACGAGAGTGTCTTTCCCGACGGCCAGAGCAGTGTTTGCGGTCAGCCTGGTGCGGGCGGTCTCGCGGCTGTCGGTCTTGTAGAGATGCAGCAGATTGGCCCGGTCAATGACCTCGTCGGCGACGGTGCGGCTGGAGAGGAGGCCCATGTAGATATCTCCAGGAGACCTGCCGG
Organism: Rhodanobacteraceae bacterium; assembly: GCA_043783075.1. Taxonomy (GTDB): domain Bacteria; phylum Acidobacteriota; class Terriglobia; order Terriglobales; family Acidobacteriaceae; genus Edaphobacter. The sequence continues at coordinate 4,043 of JAYVZU010000459.1, read as the reverse complement.
AGAAGAGGGAGGCGAGGTCGCTGGAGCTTTCCTTGGCTTGCGGCAGGAGGGAGGCTGAGGCCTCGAAGAGCGGGGTGATGGAGTAGATGATGATGACGAAGGTGATACAGGTGATAGCCGCGGCGGCTAGAATTTTTCGCCATTCCACTGCGAATAGCGCGAACAACTGGAGCAGGTCGATGTGGTCATCGCTGTTTGGTGGTGGCGTGTTGTTGGGCCTTGCGTCTTCGGTCATGACTTTGAATGCCCAATCCGAGTTCGATTCACGGTGCTACTTCAAAACGTTGATGGCGGCGGCACCGAGGCCGAACTGGCCGACGATGCTAGAGATATCGAGCAGGTTGCGGAGGACGGCGCGGTGGTCAAACTGCGGTGGAACTACGATTGTGTCGCCGGGGTACATGGTCGCATTGGCGACGTTTCCGTACTGGTTGCTGTAGACGGAGCCGTCGGCACGAAGGATGAAGGTGCGGCGCTTGTCGGCCTGGCGATCTGGCCCGCCGGCCTGACGGAGGTAGTCGCGCTCGCGGAGGCCAGTGGTGAAGACATAGGAGTTGGCGCTGTAGACCTGGCCCTGTACGGCGACGGTGGCGGGGATGTGCGGCACGATGAAGCGGTCGCCATCTTCGAGCGGCAGGTCGGGCAGGCTGTCGACGCTGCGGCTGTCGGGCTTGACTTCAAGGACGATACGGCCGAGGGGGACTGTGCGGCGAAGGCGTGCGACAGCCTGGCGGGCATCGAGCGCACTGGCAGCGGCGGCGGCGGTGTCGCGATCATTGACGGCCCGGGCATTGCTGTTGGCGGACATGACGGCGATCTGAGCGTCGAGCGAGTCTGTGTATTCGTTGAGGCGTTGTTGTTGAACGCGACGGGTGGAGAGTCGAGTGAACTCTGAACCATAAAGGTAGGCGTCGCTGGTGAAACCGCCGACGCGGGCGAGGAGCTGGCGGAGAGTTTCGCCCGGCGCGACGCTGTAAACACCGGAGGCGACGAACTCACCTTCAAGTCGGACGAAGCGGGTCTGCTGCGAGGCTGGAACCTTGAGGTCGGCAGTCGAGAAGAAGGTCACGACGTCACCGGCGAGGAGCTCGCGGTTCTGGCTCTGGTCGGCGCGAAGATAGAGGCCTCCCGGATTGAAGGCGATGAGCGAGGTGGTGAGGGTTCCGGCGTCGAGGCGCTCGATGACGGCGTAGTTCCAGTCGAGATCGGGGGCGGAGAGGATGAGATCGTTGGTGGCCTGGAAGACACTGTTCGAGCTGGTGAGCGCATCACCCAGGGAGCCGCCGCCCTTGGTTCCCGACGACGCGCCGCTCTGTACGGCGCTGTCTGTGGCCTGCGTTGCAGCATTGCCTCGTAGGGCAAGGGAGCCGCCCTGCGAGGGATAGTCTGTGGCCGAGTTGCCGATGGCATTGCGGCGGCGATAGTAGTCGCGGGTGATGAGCTGGTCGCGGCTGGGGACGAGGTCGCTAATGCGCATACCCGAATGCCAGACGTATCGGCCCGGAGTGGTGACGTTGCCGCGGAGAGTGACGGCGTCGGCATAGCGGTTAAGAATGGCACCGACGTTGACGATGTCTCCATTGGCGAGGACGACCTGCGTGTCGTGCGGCACGTCCACGATGCTGCGCATGGTGTGTTCGAAGATGCGTTCGAGCCGGACCTGCGCGCCGAGGGCGACGGTGGTCACTCCGCCAGCGAGGGCGATGAGCTGATTGACGGTGGTGCCGGGGGCGATCTCGTAGATGGCCGGATTGTTGATGCTGCCGACGACGGCGACCTGCTGGCCGACCGGCGGGATGAAGAGAACGTCGCCGGGTTGGAGGTGGACGTCTTTCGACTTGTCACCTTTAAGGAGGAGGTCGTAGAGGTCGAATCGAACCACGGTGTGGTTGCCGGTGGAGTCGGTTCGCTTCAGCTGGATGTCGCGCATGGTTCCCTGCGGGAGCGGACCCCCGGAGGCGAAGATGGCATTGAGCAGAGTGCTCAGCGAGCTGACCGTGTAGGCGCCGGGGTGGCGGGCGTCGCCGGTGACGTAGACCTGGATGGAGCGGAGCTGGCCAAGGTTTACGGTGACGTCGAAGTTACGGTAGACGCGGTCGAGCTGGCTTTTGATGAAGCTGGAGAGCTGGTCGTAGCGGACACCAGCTACGTGGAGCGTGCCGACCGCGGGAAAGGCGATGTTTCCCGTGCGATCGACGGTAAAGCTGCCCTGCTGATTGACCTGGCCGAAGAGCTGGATGCGAAGCTCGTCGCCGGGGCCGATGACGTAGTCGGCGGAGACGGGGATGTCGGTAAGCGGGGCGAAGGTATCGGGAACACTATTAAAGAGCGCGGCACCAAAGATCGGGACTTGTGCGCCGGTGGATTCGATGACGAGGCGCTGGAAGTCGGTGAGTGCGTCGGGGACGGCGGGGGCAGCGACTTCTCGACGAACTTTCGTCTCAGCGGTGCGGCTGTCGGTTGTAGTCTGGGCCGAGTTTGCCGCTAGCGTTGCGGTAGTGGTGGCCGGTGCAGTCTGAGTGGGCGCGGACACGGCCGTTGCAGCGGGGGCAGGTGCCTGGGCGAGCGCGCTGGCGACGGGCAGCAACTGCAGGCACGCAGCGACGGGTATGGAGAGGAGTCCGCGCTGCGCGAACCGGGGGAGACGCCGAGACTTCGCTACTACGTTCACGACCAATGCGTTCCTGTTCCGCCGGCTTGGCTTTGAAAAAGCTGGCACGGACATTTCGTACAGACTCAAAGGCGACGACCTTCGGTTAGTCTACAGATTTTTTCAGAATTTCCACCACGTATGTCGCGGAGGTGACTGCAGCTCGTAACCCCCTTACTGTGAGCGAGATGACATACGAAAAGGCCTGCGTTTACTGGGGTCCTGAGATGCGTCTGGTGGCGAAAAAATCATCTTTGCTGAAGAAAAATCACAAAAACCTGAACATCTACACGCATTTCTGCGAATTTCGGGTTACATTGAAATCAAGAGTGCAACAAGTTCGTCACTTGTTGCAGCCACAACTTACAACATTCTGGTGTTCGCGGTCGCTTTCGAGCTGCCAGCGTAGTGGTGTATCCGTACCTCCGCAGTTGCTGAACCCGTACCATTCCGTACTCGTTTAGTTGCATCCACTTTTCATTGGATTCGTCTCACCATTCCGCCTCACATAGCCTCATCCGGCATTTGATGTTTTCGTGTATCAGGAGAAGAACCTCATGAATTCTGACTTGCAGAACTGTATGCAAAATGGTGTGTCCCGCCGCTCGTTCCTGCGGACACTTGGAGCAGCCAGCGCGGCTGCGGCAGCACTTCCTGCGATGGCATATGGCCAGACGCAGCAGGCAGGTCAGGCTGCTCGTCGGCAGGGCGGCGGCGGAATGTCCGACATGGGCGAGCGCACACCGCTCGGCGCCGACGTTGTGATCATCAGCTCCAACGAAAATCCTCTCGGACCTTCGCAGGCTGCATTGACCGCTCTGTGCGCTACGGCTCCTTTGGGCGGCCGCTACCATCAGGAAGAGTCGCAAAAGACGATTGCTGCGTTCAATGAAGTCTGCGGCCTGAAGCGTGGTTACTCGGCTCTGTTCCCGGGATCGGGCGGTCCTCTAGATCTGGCCCTGATGTCGAACATTGGCCCCGACAAGCCGCTCGTCATGGCAGACCCGAGCTACGAGCAGGGCACCCGTGCTGCGATGACGATGAAGGCGCCGCTCTTCTCCGTGCCGCTGACCAAGACCTATGCCCACGATGTAAAGGCGATGCTTGCGGCCCACCCGTCGCCGGGCGCGTACTACATTGTGAACCCGAACAATCCGACCGGCACGATGACGCCGAAGGAGGACATTGCGTGGTTGATTGAAAACAAGCCCAAGGGCTCCGTTGTGATCATCGACGAAGCGTACTTCCACTTCTCGCCCGACGAGACCAGCATCAACTTCGTCGCGCAGGATAAGGACGTCATTGTGATGCGGACGTTCTCGAAGATCTACGGCATGGCCGGCATTCGCGCTGGCTTCGCGGTAGCTCGTCCTGACCTGCTGCAGAAGTTCCA
>JAYVZU010000458.1:0-3809 GCA_043783075.1 Rhodanobacteraceae bacterium | reverse complement strand
GAGCTGGGCCGCACTTAAGGTGATTCCAAAGTCCTGGCAGTCGGCCTTGCGCGAATGGGGTGGAATCTACTACATACAAGACAGATCCGACGGGAAGGCATATGTCGGGTCAGCATCAGGCCGCGAGAATCTCTTGGGGAGATGGCAGAACTACGCTGCAAATGGCCATGGATCCAACAAACTATTGAAAACGCGAAACCCGGAGAACTTTCGCTTTTGTATTCTTGAACGGGTGTCGCCGGACATGCACCAGGACGAAATAGTCGCCAAGGAAAACTCCTGGAAGCGGAGGCTTGGGACCAGGCATCCTGTTGGTCTCAATGACAACTAAAGACCTCACATCACGCCGCAACCGTCTTCACCATCCGCACCTTGATCTTTACCTCAACTCTTGCCCCAAGCCGATTGATAATTGTTATCAGCCGATCCACCGTAAACCGCCCCAAGTCTGCATTCCGAATCCGGGAAAAGTCCGCAGCTGCAATCCCCGTCCGAGCATGAGCCCCGCGCACGGTAAGCCCCCCGCGATCTAGCATCTTGATGATCTCCGCCGCCAGGATCGCCTTCATCTGCAACACATCCGGATCGGGAAGTCCAACGTCGCGAAATACGTTTCCACTCCCATGCACCAATTCAAAAGGTTCGTCTTTCATCCCAGTGTCTCCTTCAGTCTCTTCAATCGCTCTTGAACCCGCTCAATGTCATGCTTCGGCGTCTTGATCCCTTGGGTCGATTTCTTCTAGAAGGCATGAACCACCCAGATCGCCTCCTCAATCTGCAACGCATACACGAGCCGATAGGCATCTTCACGGTACGGCAACACAATCTCAAGCACACCCGAGCCCAATCCGTGAAGCGGATTGGCGATTTCCGCCTTGCCACCCTCTGCCGCGATAGTCAGGGCCGCCGTACAGTCCACTCGCGCTTGCACCGAAAACTTGTCAAACTCCTTGAGCGCAGCCTTTACCCAGGAGATTGGCCGTGTCTTTCTCATCTTCGGTCTACCATTCCGGAACCACTTCAGCGTAGTCATTTATGACAACAGATGTCAAGAGTTAGCAGAGAAGACTGAACCGATACTGCCAGAGCAGCTCAATAGCCCCACTCTTTCAGCTCTTCTTCACTCATCGGGTCGTCGAAGTCCGGAGAAATATAGGTGATCCCCAGCAGATTTTGCCCGAAGACCCGCTCTGGAGCCGCAGCTGAGGAATCCAGCACCGCAACCAGCTTGGTCGCCGCGCGACCCTCCCGCTCGATCACAATCTCTTCCCCCGCTCCACCCGATCCAGCAACTCCGGAAGATGCGCCTGCGCCTCGCTCAATGCCACCGAACTAGCCATCCGTCACCTCCGTGTTGTCGCCAGTATATCCGGTCAAACCTCCCGCACCTCTAATCGATCAGTACCCGACGCCGCACCACCACATTCCCCTCTCGAATCGCCGTCTGCACCAGAAACGCCGACCGGGTCATCCCAGCCGACTTCGCCAGCCGATCGATCGCTTCAATCTGGCTCGCGCGCGCCGTAATGTTTACACGCACCGTCTTCTCCGGAGCCTCGGCGGTCACCAGCACTAACACCGAACCATCCATCCGAGGGTCACCAGCAAGGTCGTCCAATGTCGAAGGTTCCGGCACCGCCTCGCCCTGCTCAATCATCCGCTCCAGATGTTCCGTCAGAGCTTCCGCTGCAAAGTCCCGGGCCTGCTCCAGCGTCCGGCCCTCCGCCGTGCATCCCGGAAAATCCGGAAATCGTGCCCCATATCGGGCATCCTCGTCCTTGCACAGATACGCAATGTACTCCATACCATTCCCCCTGACCGAATTCTGCTGCTGCATGACGGGTAGAACGCAAACCAACAGCAGATCCCTGTTACGCTGTTTGGCCCTCCTACTCCCCGCACTCTGCTAGCATTAATGTCTATCCCAAATGACGAACCCCACCCTCGCAACACCCGCTCCCATCCGCGTCCGTATCGCTCCTTCCCCCACCGGCGACCCCCACGTAGGCACCGCCTACATCGGCCTCCTCAATTACATCTATGCCAAGCAGCGCGGTGGCCAGTTCGTCCTCCGCATCGAGGACACGGACCAGACCCGCTTCGTCGCCACCTCCGAGCAGATGATCTTTGACTCCCTCCGCTGGCTCGGCCTCTCTTGGGACGAAGGCCCCGACTGTGGTGGGCCGTATGGCCCATACAGACAGTCGGAAAGAACGGACATCTACCGCGAGTATGTCCAGATCCTCCTCGACAACGGCTCGGCTTACAGGTCCTACGAGACCGCCGAGGAACTCGAAGCCCTGCGAAAATCGCAACTGGCCGCCAAGCTTCCTCCGCGCTATAACGGAGCCCATCGCGAGCTCACCGCCGCGCAGATCGCAGCTTATGAAGCAGAGGGGCGGCAGAGTGTCATCCGCCTCAAGGTCCCCGCCGAGGGCGAAACCAGCTTCCGCGACGAGCTCCGCGGCGACATCAAGTTCTCCCACAACAACGTCGACGACCAGGTCCTGATGAAGTCCGACGGCTTCCCCACCTATCACCTCGCCAACGTCGTTGACGATCACCTGATGCGCATCACCGACGTCATCCGCGCCGAGGAGTGGATCTCCTCCACACCAAAACATGTGCTGCTGTACAAGGCCTTCGGCTGGGATCTCCCCCGCTTCTGGCACATGCCGCTGCTGCGGAACATCGACAAATCGAAGATCTCCAAGCGCAAGAATCCCGTCTCCCTCATCTACTACCGCGAGAGTGGTTTCCTGCCCACCGCTCTGCTCAACTTCCTCGGCCTGATGGGCGGCGGCATGCCGGCCCCCACGGAAAAGAACGACACAGCAGAGATCTTCACCCTCGCCAAGATGCTCGACGGCTTCAAGTTCGACAAGATCTCGCTTGGCGGCCCTGTCTTTGACCTCACCAAGCTCAAGTGGCTCAACGGCGAGTACCTCCGCGCCCTCACCCCCGAGGCCTTCTTCGACAAGCTCCGCGAGACCATCCTCTCCGACGCCTACATCCGCGCCATCGCCCCCCTCGTCCAAACCCGCATCGAGACCCTCGCCCAATTTGGCGACCTCACCGACTTCTTCTTCAAAGACGACGTCACCCCCGACCAAACCGTCTTCCTACCCAAAAAGCGCACCCTCGAAGAGAGCCTCGCCTTCGCCGCCGAGCTCCTGACGACAGTCGAAGCCACCGCCTTCACCATGGAAGCCCTGGAACCCGCCCTGAAGCAGCTCGCCACAGACAAGGAGTGGTCGGTCAAGGAGAGCTTCACGCTCCTCCGTACCATCGTCACCGGCAAAACCGCGTCGCCACCGCTGCTCGAATCCATGATCGTCTTCGGCAAGGCCCGCACCCTGGACCGCCTCCGCCGCTTCCTTGACACCCAGAAAAAACTAGCCAACCAAAAACGCTAAGCTTTTTTGCTTGTCATCCTTCGCGAAGCGGAGGACCTGCTTCTGTACTTGAATCCGTCACCGCGAAAAGTAAAGGCACCCATGTCCGGGTGCCTTTTCTTGCAGCAGGCGAAACCTACCCAGCCTTGAACATCGCCTTAATCCCGCGCAGCGCCTGCCGCGTCCTCGCCTCATTCTCAATCAGCGAAAACCGTACATAGTCATCGCCGCGGTCGCCGAACCCAACGCCCGGGCTCACCGCAACCTTCGCATCCAGCAGCAGTTTCTTCGAGAACTCCACCGACCCCAGCGCCTTGTACTGCTCCGGAATCTTCGCCCACGCAAACATCGTGGCCTTGGGCAACTCCACCGGCCAGCCCAGCTTATTCAGCCCCGGCACCAACACATCGCGCC
>JAYVZU010000457.1:0-3811 GCA_043783075.1 Rhodanobacteraceae bacterium | reverse complement strand
CGTCAAAGATCGAGTCGCGCAAGCTGAAGTCGGCGGTCCCGTGGAACTTGTCGGCAGTATTTTTCGTGACGATCTCGATCTGCCCCCGACCGGGCTGGCGATACTGCGCCGAGTAGGGATCCTGATTGATGCTGACGCGCTCAATCGCCGAAGGAGCCACACCAGCCGTCTTCATCTCAACGCCGTCAACGATAAGCGTCGCACCGCCTTCGCCCGTTGCCCCCGCATCGAGAAATGCGGAGAGCGTCGCGACAACATCGCCATCAAGAATCGGTAGCGTCTTCATGTCATCAGACGAGATCGTCGCGGAGTCCTGATTATTCGTCGGGTCGGCGACTGCAATCGCGTCGGCGGCGTTGACGTCCACCGTCGTCGCGACGCTGGCAAGCTTCAACGTCAGCGCGAGTGCAGGCGGCGCGGTCCGCGTGATGTGAAGTGGGCGAACCAGTGGCTCGAAGCCCGGCAGCGCCACGGTGAGAACATCGTCACCCGGAGCCGGAAGCGGCAGGCTGAAGTTGCCACCGCTGTCGGTCTGCGTCGTGGTAATCACAGAGTGATTCGCACGCTGCAGTTCGACGCGGGCGTTGGGGATGATCGCGCCCGTTGAATCCTGCACACGTCCGGAAATGGCGGCGGTTTGCGCAACAGCGCAAGGAACACTGAGGAGCGCGGCTAGGAGGCAGATGCCGATGCGGGATGCGGGAACGCCGATCCGGCCGAATTGGCTGGAAACAGGGGGAATGGGAGTCACCTTATTTTCTGGGGTCGCGCTTGGTCCAGTGTAACGTTTACTGCTGCGGATTTCGAAATTGTTCGGAGCGAATACAAAAAACCTGATGCTGCGGATGGTACCGGCGATCAGTTTGATCGAAGCTTATGAACCCACGCGGCCAGCCCTTCGGGGAAGATTCTTTCTTCGGTCTGGTTCGCTGCGTCGATCTCCTCCGCAGTCCACCAGCGGATTTCCTTCATGATTTCCAGCTCTTCCGCAGTGAATCCGATAAGCTTTGGCGCGTCGCGCTCGCACTCGGCGCGGAGGTAGTGGTCAGTGTTGTCGAGCATTTCGCCGCGATATTCAAAGCAGTTATGATCGACCCAGATCGGCCCTTCAAAATTCAGGTCGAGGCCAAGTTCTTCGATAATCTCGCGGTGCGCAGCCTCAGCGGGAGTTTCGTCACCCTCGATCTCGCCACCCGGAGCCGCCCAGAAGACGAAGATCTGCCCGTCGCGCCTGGGGATGGCGAAACGGACGAGGAGTATCTCGCCCTGCGGGTTGAAGAGGAAAACACGGGAAGCCTGGCGTTTACGCATGATTTTTTTGAGATGTTGCCGGGTTGGCGCTACTTCCCTGCCTCGCGGTTAGCGCGGAACTCTGCTGGCGTCAGGATGCGGCTGAGGTCGCGGCCGTGGAACATATTGTCGAAGAGCTCGACCATCTCGCGGTGGATGAGGCCGTTGGTGGCGAGATTTTCGCGCGAGTCCAGCGTAAAGGAGCTGCCGTCGAAGTGGGTCATCTTGCCGCCCGCCTCTTCCACCATCAGGTAGCCGGCGGAGGTATCCCACGGGTTGAGCGTGAACTCCCAGAACCCGTCGAGGCGACCGCAGGCGACGTATGCCAGATCGAGTCCGGCGGAACCCGCCCGGCGGACGCCGTGGGAACGCAGCGTGAACTCCTGGTAGAAGTGGATATTCGGACTGCCGTGGCGCTTCTTCGACGGGAAACCGGTCGCGGTGAGAGATTCAGCGAGTTTTTTGCACTTCGAAACATGAATGCGACGGCCGTTCAGCCACGCGCCTTTGCCACGCTCGGTCAGGAAAATCTCGTCGCGGAGAGGATCGTAAATAACACCCGCAACCATAACGCCGTCCACCTCTTCCGCCAGACTTCCAGCCCGTTGCTCAAGACCCAGCAGCACGCAGAACGACGGGAATCCATGGGCGAAGTTGGTGGTACCGTCCAGCGGATCGACATACCAGCGGTACTCGGCGGTGAGGCGGTCGCGGGTTCCCTCTTCGCCGTAAATTCCGTGATCGGGAAAGGAGGCGGCGAGCCGGGCTTTGATGAGCGCCTCGCTGGCGCGGTCGGCTTCTGTTACCAGATCGACGTCGCCCTTGTATTCAGTGGCTACGCCGCGCTCGTAGAAGGTGCGGAGGAGAGCGCCAGCCTCGCGGGCGATCTCAGCGGCGATGTTGGCAAATTCGAAGTCAGGGAGGGTTTCGGAGGTGCTCATTTGTCTATGGTAATCCCGGGAGTGGGCGGAGAAGCTTCCAAAGCCATATAACTGTTGGATGCCGGATTCGTTTCCCCGCCGTACGCTGCGCGGCCACCAGACTGTCACGCTTGGGCTGCTGTTTGCGGCGGGCGTGGTGAACTTTCTCGACCGCTCCTCCCTTTCGATTGCCAACACCACGGTTCGGGCCGAGATGCACCTGAACGCAACGCAGATGGGCTGGCTGCTCTCGGCCTTCTCGCTCGCATACGGCTGCGCGCAGCTGCCGCTCATCGGGCTGCTGGACCGCAAGGGGACTCGGGCGGTGCTGGGAGCGGGGCTGACGGTCTGGTCGATCGCCCAACTGCTAACCGGGCTGGTGCGCGGGATGCCGATGTTTCTGGCGCTGCGCGTGTTGCTTGGTGTCGGCGAGGCTCCGTTTTATCCGTCGGGCGTGCGGAGTACGCGAGAGTGGTTTAGCGCTGCGACACGTGGACGAGCCACGGCAGTGATGAACTCTTCGCAGGCCATTGGGCTGGCTGTGGCTCCGCCGGCGTTGACGTTTCTAATGCTGACAATGGGTTGGCGCGCGATGTTTATGGCGCTGGGTTTGGCCGGGCTGGGGGTGGCGGCGGTGTGGATCTGGTTGCACCGGGCGCGGCGGGATACGCCGTTTCGGGTTGCGGAAGCGCAATCGGGAGTCGCGCTGGAAACGGCGTGGAAGGCGCTGATCCGGCAACGCACAGTGTGGGGCATGATGATCGGGTGGAGCGGCGTGAACTACACGGTGTGGCTCTATCTGGCTTGGCTGCCGGGGTATCTGCAGGAGCAGCGTCACCTCTCGCTGGCCAAAAGCGGGTGGGTGGCAGCACTGCCGTTTTTAGCCGGGGCGCTGGGTATGTTCTCCAGCGGATTTTTGACCGATCGGCTGGTCCGCGCCGGGTTCAAACTGACGTCGATTCATCGGGCGAATCTGGTGGCTGGAATGGTCGTTTCAGCTTTAAGCACATTCCTGGTCGCCCGCAGCGATTCGACGGCGGCGGCGGTCGCCGGGATCAGCGGAGCCCTGTTCTGCATCCACTTTGCCGGGACCTCAGGCTGGGGATACGTGCAGGCCGTCAGTCCGCTGCGGTATGTCGCTTCGCTGGGCGCGCTGCAGAACTTCGCCAGTTTTCTGATAGCTTCGGCCGCACCAGTCGTGACCGGGTGGCTGTTGGATCGCACCCACTCATTCACCCTGGCGTTGGGAGTTTGTAGCTGCGTAACGCTTGTGGGAGCATTGAGCTACGCGACTCTCGCTGGTCCGGGTGGAATGAACTTGAATGAGGATGGGGTCGAAAGCCAACTCCCCACCACCGTCATTCTGGCAAAGCCAGAATCTCAGTAGTTGACTTTTAGTTCCTCAACCTGACTCTCTACTTCGCCGAGAAGTACCCGCTGCGGTAGCGAAGCGAGACCCGAGCTGCGGCCGTGGGATCAGTCACCTCGACCTTCAGGGTCCGGTACCCATCGGCGCGAGATTTCACCGTCTTCTCCGGTGCATAGTACCCGAGGACGTACTGGGTCCGCAGGTCGTCCGACACCTTGCGGAAGGCGGGCGC
>JAYVZU010000456.1:0-3815 GCA_043783075.1 Rhodanobacteraceae bacterium | reverse complement strand
GAAGCATATCGTCTTCCCTCGCGGTAACCGTCAGGGGTTTTGTTTGCGGTTGCAAACGACCTTACTTTCCCATTCAACGTCGCACCGCCAGCTTCTTTTCGAGCAATCCGAGGAAGCCGTCTGCCAGAAGCGCCAGCAACGCCGCCGGAATGGCCCCAGCAAGAACCAAGCCGTTATCAACCGACGCGACGCCCCGGAAGATGAGCTCGCCAAGGCCGCCGGCACCGATGGCTGCCGCAATAGTCGCGACGCCAACGCAGGTGACGGTAGCGGTGCGCAGCCCGGCAAGGATCACGCTGGCTCCAAGCGGCAGTTCGACCTTCCAAAGGCGCTGTGAGTTGGTCATTCCCATGGCCTGCGCGACGTCGATCAGGGCGGGGTCGACCGCGCGGATTCCAGCGTAGGTATTCCGTACGATGGGTAGCAAAGCGTACCCAGTGAGTGCGAGGATGGCAAGCCGGGCGGCGTTTTCGCCCAGCCAAGGAACGGGAAGAAGCAGCCCAAAGAGGGCGAGCGATGGGATGACCTGAATTACGTTCGTGATCGCGATGACGGGTTGGGCGAGGCGCTCGTGACGCGTGAGAAAGATGCCAAGCGGTAGCCCGATGGCAGCGGCGAGGAGCATCGCGAAGACCGTGAGCCAGAGGTGCTCGAAGGTGAGGCGCGCGATCTCGGGCCAGTGCAGGCGCAGGAACTCAATCATGCACGGCCTCCACGATGGACAGCGGCTATGTAAGCGCGAACGTGTTCGTTTTCGGAGTGCGTGACATCCGTTGGGCGGAGGTCGGCAACAACTCTGCCCTGATCGAGGAAGACGATGCGATCGGCGAGGAAGAGCGCTTCGTCCAGGTCATGAGTAACGAGCAGAACAGTCTTGCGGACGCGGCCGAGCAGATCTTTGAGCATTGTCTGCATCTCGGCACGGGTGATGGGGTCGAGGGCGCCGAACGGCTCGTCCATGAGCAGGACGCCAGGGTCTGCGGCCAGGGCGCGGGCAAGGCCGACCCGCTGGCGCTGCCCACCGCTTAGCTGCCACGGGTAGCGATCGGTCAGTGACGGGTCAAGGCCGGCCAAGGCGAGGACTTCGGCGACGCGCCGTGCAGAGGGTTTGCCCGTGAGTTCCAGCGCAAGGCCGACGTTACGGGCGACAGTCCAGTGGGGCAAGAGGCCGGATTCCTGGATGACGTAGCCGATGCTGCGGCGGAGGTCGAGTAGGTCCCAATCCGAGGTGGAGCGGTCGGCAACGGAGACAGAACCAGTAGTGGGCACTACGAGGCCGTTGACCATCCGCATGAGTGTGGTCTTGCCGCTACCGCTCCGTCCAAGCAGAGCTGTAGTTGTGCCGGGTGCGAGGGTAAGTGAGACGCCGTGGAGCAGGCGGTCAGATGGCCGCGGGCCCCACGCATAGCTCACGTCAGCGAACGCTACGGGGGCCTCGGTCACGACCTGCCTCTTGGTTTTCTCGGATTAAGCTACGGATTCGGGAGTCGCCTCGGCGGGAACTTCGACTACAGCCGGAGCGGCTTCTGCAGCGACGGTGTTGTCGCCAGCTGCACCCTTGACGCGGACCACGGTGATCTTGTCGAAGCCTTCCTTGAAGGCCGGCGGGCGAAGCCGCTCAGCCATCTTATGCATCACTTCGTCGGTCACCTGGCGGTCGCGTTTGGAGTTGCGCTCTAGACAGACGGCAAGGGGAACGTCGAAGAATACAGCCTGAACCTCATAGCCAAAGCTCTTTGCCATCTTGATCCACTGGCGGCGCTCGTGCGGGCTGAGGTTGGTCGCGTCCACATAGTTCCACGGCATCTTGGCGATCAACCGGGCACGCAAAAGACTTCGCAGCGTCGAGAAGACGAGGCCCTGATAGCGCTGGTCGGTGATGTCGTCGAAGAGGATGGTGCGAAGCATGTCGCTAGAAAGCGGTGAGACACCGCGGCGCTTGTACCAGGTTGTCTTCCCCGAACCAGGAAGCCCAATGGTCAGAACGACATAGCCACGAGGACTCTTGGCTGCGGTCTGCTCTGCCGGGGGAGTCGCCAGCGAGTCGGGCTGCGTCTCGACCACCATCTTTTGGGGTTCGTCAGCAGGCTCAAACCCGGGCGCTGGCTCGCCGGGAATGGTGGAGATATCGATGGGCGGCAGCTCGACTGGTGGCTCGGGAGCGGCTGCAACTTCGGGTTTTGCTTCGCGGATGACGGACTCGGGATAGGTCGGTCTCAGCGGTGCTAACTGCCCTGCTGGAAGCTCCTGCCCACTCTTTCCAGTGGACTCCGAATCATTAGGCCCACGCCTGGAACGTTTTCTCATTTTCTCTAATATCCAATCGCGCATTGTGCGCATACTCTCACTTCGTCGCCGACGCCGGGGCGGTAGGTCCGCTCTGGGCGGCTGAAATATTGTGATGCTTTGCGCTCGCGTAAATCGCAGCGTCTAGAGAGCTTGTAACACAGCGGCTTAGGGGTCCGCAAACCGGTCGGACCGCGAACCGCAAGTTACGGTTCGATGAAGTTTGCTCCACTCATTCCCCGTTGGCACCGTCGAAGTATACTTAGCCGAGCACATATTCCAGACATCCGCGACGCATTACGCGCGCAATCCTTTAGGAGCAAGCAAAATATGGCAGTTAAAGTTGGTATCAACGGCTTCGGCCGCATCGGCCGCAACGTCTTCCGCACGGCACTCGGCAACCCCGAAATCGAATTCGTAGCCGTTAACGACCTGACTACCCCCGCGACATTGGCTCACCTGCTGAAGTACGACTCGATCCTCGGCAACTTGAAGCAGGAGATCACCCACGGCGAAGACTTTATCGCGGTGGACGGCAAGAAGGTCAAGGTTTTCGCACAGCGCGATCCCGCCCGCCTGGATTGGGCATCGGTCGGCGCAGAGATCGTGGTTGAATCGACCGGCTTCTTCACCGACGCGACCAAGGCCAAGGCGCACCTCGGAACCACCGTCAAGAAGGTCATCATCTCCGCCCCCGCAACCAACGAGGACATCACGATTGTTCTTGGCGTGAATGACGACAAATACGAAGCCGCGAAGCACAACATCATCTCGAACGCTTCCTGCACCACCAACTGCCTAGCCCCGGTGGTCAAGGTGCTGCACAACACCTTCGGCATCGCGTCAGGCATCATGACGACGATCCACAGCTATACCAACGACCAGGTAATTCTGGATACGCCGCACAAGGATCTGCGCCGCGCCCGCGCTGCTGCTCTCTCCATGATTCCTTCGTCCACCGGCGCTGCCAAGGCCCTCAAGCTCGTCATTCCGGAGATGTCCGGCAAGCTCGACGGCTTTGCAATCCGCGTCCCGACACCCAACGTTTCGGTAGTCGACCTGACGTTTGTTGCTGAGAAGCCAATCTCGATCACCGCGATCAATGAGGCCATCAAGGCCGCGTCGGAAGGCGAACTCAAGGGCATCCTGGGCTATACCGGCGAAGAGCTCGTCAGCTCAGACTTCAAGGGCAACCCGCTCTCCAGCATCTTCGATTCCCTGCTAACGAAGGTCGTAGGCAACACCGGCAAGGTAATCAGCTGGTACGACAACGAGTGGGGCTACTCGAACCGCGTCAAGGATTTGATCTTGTTTTTGGTTGCTAAGGGACTGTAATCCTATAGTTCAAACCTGGGGGTCCATTGACTTTCGATCGGCGATTGATCGAGGCAAAAATCACGCTAGATCAGATCGGCTTCCACGAGTTCCCGGCTCTCGCCGCGGACGCGCTGGAAGCCGGTTTTGATGGACCAGCCATTCGACGGATGGCTGCGATGGTTCTACCCACAGGACTCGAGATCGATGAACTG
>JAYVZU010000455.1:0-11472 GCA_043783075.1 Rhodanobacteraceae bacterium | reverse complement strand
TCGAGTCAGGTGCCGGCGTCATCGCCTTGGGAACGGCGTGTGCAAAGGCCGGGACGGAAGTGAGGACGAGGGCGGCTAGGGCTAGAAGGCTGCGCTTGAACATCGGGGAGTCTCCTGTAGCGATCAATTGTTGGGTTAAAATTAGATAGTACCGCAGACTAGAAGCTAAGTTTTGCCGCGAGTTGAATACTGCGTGGATCGCCAACTGCCGTCGGGGTTCCGAACGTGGACGAAGGTACGGTTGGGTAACTACCCGTGCCAAAAGTAGTCGTGGGGATCTGGTTGTTCCGATGGTTGATTGCGTTGAAGGCTTCAACAATGCCTTGCAGCTTGAAGCGCTCCCCGATCTGGATCGTGCGGCTAAGTCGCAGATTGAGGTTGAGGCTATCGAAGCCGACTCCGGCATTGCGGCCGATCATCGTGCCGGGCAGGGCATTGGCGCAGGTGTTGGCGGCAGTCGCGGTGAGCACATACCCCGGTGCGCAGGGACGAAGGCCCGTTGTCTGGATGCTGTTCTGGCCAGTGCCGATGTTGAACGGCAACGGCGAGTAATACTGCAGGATCGTTCCAATTTGAAAGCCATGCGTTAGACGTTGCGCGACTGTACTGGCCGGTTCCAGTGAGGTGTGAACGGTGCCGTCGAAGACGAAGCGGTGGCGCTGGTCGTCGTCCGAAAGGCTGCGGTCTTCGCGCAGATTGAAGTTGTTGACCGGAGAGGAGAAGAAGAACTCGCTGACGTTATCGATTGCCTTCGACCAGGTGTACGACACGCGATAGCTGCCCCACCGCACAGGACGCTGGACATACGAGATGGACAAGCCGTCATAGTACGAATCGGCAGCAGGTGAGTATTGCTTGTTGTTGGCATAGGCTGAGTTCGGCCGGCACAGGTTGATCGGGTCAATGCTCGAATAGCAGGTCGGTGTGTTGAGATTGAGCGACACAAGCAGGTGCAGTCCACGCAGATGTTGGTAGCTGACGGCGATGTTGCTCGTCGAAGTGAGTTGTTGATCGACCTCAACGCTCATCTGCTCGGACATTGCGTTCTTCATGTGCGGATCCATGGTGCTGAGGCTGAGCCGCAGGTTCGAGGGGATGGTCGTCGCGGTGTAACCAAAGTTGATGTTGGGAAAGACTGGCGCGCCGGCCTGACCAAAGGAGAGGGCGATCGTTGTGAAGGTGTTGGAGTTGATCGCAGTGGTGTTGCCGTTTGACTCAAGCGCATTCGAGAGAGCACGCAGTGGGATGCGGTCGTAGAACAGGCCGACGGAGCCGCGCAGCACGGTCTTACGGTTGCCGAAAGGCGAGTAGGCAAAGCCAACGCGGGGCGCAAGGTTGTTGGTGTCGGTGGCGACGCTCTTCAGGAACTGAAGGTCGTAGCGGATGCCTGCGTTGATGGCAAACTTTTCGCTGACCTTCCACTCGTCCTGCACAAAGAAGCCGATGTTGGAGTTTGTCTGCGGGACGACCGTGTTGCCAAACGACTGCGTGAAGGTGCTGTACTTGCCCGCCTGAAAGTTCGCCAGCGACGAGAAGGCATAGCTGCCGCGGACGGACTGCGGGAACGTAATCGTAAGGTCGTTGAACAGGAAGTCGACACCGGCACGAAGTGCATGCGCACCAGCCTGGTGAGAGACATTGTCTACGATCTCGAACAGCCGGTCATACCGCGCGGCAGGTGATCCCGAAAGCGTCCCGAAGGAAGCCACGCCGGTGATGCTTACGGCCGGTCCCGTGGGATCGTTGGCCGGCGCCTGCAGGTTGCTATTCGTGAACTGGGCGCGTGTCTCGTTGGCGGTGCGTGGCGAGATCATCAGAATATTGCTCAGGGCAATCGTCTGATCCAGATCCTGCAGACTTGCCGCGGCACTCGTATAGCTGGTGCTGCCCACGCCACGCGAGTTGACGCTCGTCACGTGGTACAAACTGTACCGCGCACTGAGTTGATCGCGATCGCTCAACTTGTGGTCCAACCGCGTGAAGAAGTTGATGGCGCGAACTGGATTGCCATAGATTGTGGTCGGAGTTGTGCTGGAGATGTTGAGCGTCTGCCCTGGGTAAGCGACGGCTTTCAACAGCGTGTTGATAGCTGCGGCGTTCGCTGCAGTAATTGTGATGATGCCGGTCTGGTTCAACTGCCGTTGCTCGAAGTTGCCGAAGTAGAACGTATGATCCTTGCGGATGGGGCCGCTCAGCGAAGCTCCGGACTGGGTCTGGGTGTATGGAAGCTTCGTCTGCGAGAGGGCATTCTGGGCGTTGAGATTCTTATCGCGAAGGTAGCTGTAAACATCGCCGTGAATTACATTGCCGCCGCTGCGCGAGGCGAAGTTGATGTACCCGCCAATCGCTCGGCCGAACTCGGCTTGTCCGCCACTCGTCACCACCTGCATCTCGCGAATGACGTCGAGGCCGAAGGAGGTCTGCACCAATCCAGCGGCGTCGTCGTTTGCAGACAGGCCATCGATGATGAAGGAGTTGGAGAAGTTGCGTTGGCTGCTGACCGAAATCCCCTGACCACCGACCGCAGAGGTCTCCGCAAACAGCTGGTTCGCCGCGGTATTTGTGGGCGAAACACCCGGCACCAGCAGCGCGAGATCCAGGAAGTTTCGCCCGTTGTAAGGTAGGTTGGCGACTTCATTTTGCGAGATAGTTCCGGCGATCTGGCTACGGTCTTCCTCCAAAACCGGGGCTTCTGCGCTAACGGTCAGGCTCTGCGTGGTTCCGACGGTCAGGGTTACGGGCAGATCGAAGGCAGCCCCAATTGTAAGGGTCAGGGAGCGGCGGGCATCGGAAAAACCGTCATTGTGGACGGCGACTTCATACTGGCCAATCTGCAGGTACGGAAAGCGGAAGCGGCCAGCGGCGTCGGTGGTGGCGGTTGCCGCAACACCAGTGGCGACCGATCTAGCGGTTACCGAGGCCCGCGAGATGACCGCGCCGGATGGATCCGTCACGCGACCGGTCAGAGACGCGTTATTGATCGTCTCCTGGGCCGAGAGCAGGCCAAAAGAAAACAGAAAAGCGCAGAGAAATTTCAGATACACGTTGCCCTCCCGGGGTCGGCACGGGGGCGACTCGCATGAAGCGGTGCCTGCACATGCATTAGCTCAATGGAGACTGCTTAAAAGGGGAGCTAGGAGAGGACGACGAAGGGAGGGCCACGCTTTTGGCGCGAGCGCGAGAACGAGATTCTATAGCCAGCTTCGACCTGTCGAATGCGCAGGGGCGTGACCGCCGCAGCAGAGGAACTCTGCGTCGCAGCGTCGACGATCCAACTGGCCGCATGACTGGTTACAGCAGAAGTTGGACAGGCCGAGCAATGCGATCGAAAGGTCGGGGCAGGGAGCCCATCTTCCGTCGTCGCAGACGCCATGCAATGGTGAGCTCCAGACTTGCGGCAGCAGAGCAGCAACCGCTGTTGCGCAGTCTGGCCAAACGCTGGAGCTACCAGCGGAAGAGCCACAAAGAGCAAAAGCAGCATGGAGAGAATGCGACGCATCTTCCCCTCACCATACCGCAGGCCGGGAGAAACGTCCAAGAAAAATGTCAGGAAGCTTACTCAACCGGCCCGTATTGCCAGAGGGCTTTGCCGTTCTGGCAGCGCACAAAGATGGTGTGTGCGGTCGCCACTGCACCTGCCGACAGGTTGGCTCCGGTACACGATCCGTCGATCGCACCGGCGGCCGTGATATCGACCCAGGTAACGCCATCGTCTTTAGACAACAGCAGATAGGTGCCGTTGCGGCTTGCATCGAATGCCGACACGATGAAGTTTGTGCCCGACATCCACTGCAATATCCCAACCTCATTCGTCGAGATGTTGTACGGAAATGAAGTGGCGGTTCGCGCCGAGGGACTGGGATGGACCGTCGCAACTCGCGTAGCAACGTCGATGCTCGTCAATGTGTCCATCGCCGCATCAGCGGTTCGGAAAGCAAGGATCGTCGTCGCACTCTTGGCGAGGGAAGTGCAATTTCCCTTGTACCCTTGCGCGGTCGTCAGATACGCGGTGTTCGAGGCTCTCTTGAAGTTGAGCGAGATGTTGTCGAGTTCGCCTTCGCCGCACGCCCAGATCATGTCACCCTTGCCGTCCCCAAGATCCCAGACCTTCAGCGCGTAGATTCCGCCGGTCTCGTCGTGCCCTTCTGCACCGCCATGGGTGATGGAGTACAAGTTGTCGACGATCGGTTTGAAGTGTACAGAGTTAGGCTTGTCATTGCGCCAGATGTCGCCGCTCCACGCCGGCGAAAAGTAAGTGTAGCCCGCGGAATCATTCGTAAAGCTGTAGATATGTGAGGACGACTCCCCCGTCCAACCCTTGACCTTGGCCCAGACTGGGCTCGTAGTCGAGCCATTCCAGGTGTAGACGTCTTCATTGCCCTTACCCCATGTCGTGCTCATCAGAACGGTGCCATTTGGCATAAACCCCATCGCACGCGGAGTCGCGGAGGGAAGCCCCTTGCCGGTGATGTCCTGCCACGTCGTCGGGTTGGCGGTGAGCGTGCGGAAGACATGGATCGCTGATAGAGAAGCAGCCCGGACCTGGGCATAGAGATAGCCGTCAGGCCCGATGCTCAGGGCTGCGCCGTTGGCAGTCATTTCTGCGGGCAGACCGGTGAGTTGAGTCCACGCGGGGCGCGACTGCGAGGAGCAACTCAGCCGGCACAAAAGAAATGCCACGAGGAATATGTGAGTCCTGGTAAGTCTGCTCATGCCAATAAGTATGAACCACTGGAGCGGGGGATTAAAAGAGAAACCCCATGTTCGGCAATGGAACTGCCGAACATGGGGTACCCTTTTGAGGCTCATGCTGCGGTTTAGTACATGCCTTCCATACCGCCGCCGCCGCCGTGCGAGTGACCGCCGCCAGATTCCTTCTTCTCGGGGATCTCCGAGATCATGGCTTCCGTGGTCAGCATCAGGCCGGAGATCGAGGCAGCGTTCTGCAGAGCAGTGCGCGTTACCTTGGTCGGGTCGATGACGCCAGCAGCAACCAGGTCCTCGTAGACACCGGTACCGGCGTTGTAGCCGAAGTTGGAGTCGGTCGATTCGTGGATCTTGCCGATGACAACTGCACCCTCTTCACCGGCGTTCGAGACGATCATGCGAAGCGGCTCTTCGATCGCGCGGCGAATGATTGCCGCACCGATCTTCTCGTCGCCTTCGAGCGTCTTGATCAACGCATCGACAGCAGCGGAGCAACGGATGAGAGCGACGCCGCCGCCCGGGACGATGCCTTCTTCCACGGCAGCGCGGGTTGCGTGCATAGCATCTTCCACGCGGGCCTTCTTCTCCTTCATCTCGGTCTCGGTAGCTGCACCGACCTTGATAACGGCGACTCCGCCAACCAGCTTGGCGAGGCGCTCCTGCAGCTTCTCGCGGTCGTAGTCGGAGGTGGTCTTGTCGATCTGTCCACGGATCTCCTTCACACGTCCGGCGATCTTGTCGCCATCTCCGCCGCCGTCGACGATGGTGGTGTTGTCCTTGTCGATGGTGATGCGCTTGGCAGTGCCGAGGTCTTCGATCTTGACGCCTTCCAGCTTCAGGCCGAGGTCCTCAGTGATTGCCTTGCCGCCCGTCAGGGTTGCGATGTCTTCCAGCATTGCCTTACGGCGATCGCCGAAGCCAGGAGCCTTCACCGCAGCGACATTCAACGTGCCACGCAGCTTGTTGACGACCAGGGTCGCGAGCGCTTCGCCGTCGACGTCTTCAGCAATGATGACGAGGGGCTTGGCGGTGCGGGCGATCTGCTCGAGCAGGGGAAGCAGGTCCTTCATCGACGAGATCTTCTTCTCATAGATCAGGATGTAGGGGTTCTCGAGTGCAGCTTCCATGCGCTCGGCATCCGTGACGAAGTAGGGCGAGAGGTAGCCGCGATCGAACTGCATGCCCTCAACGACATCCAACTGGGTCTCCATCGTGCGCGACTCTTCAACGGTGATGACGCCATCCTTGCCAACCTTGTTCATGGCAGCAGCGATGATGGTGCCGATCTGTGCGTCGGAGTTAGCCGAAATCGTTCCGACCTGGGCAATCATGTCGCCCGAAACCGGCTTGCTGAAGGCAGCGAGTGCGCCGCCGATGACAGCGCCGTGCTCGTCACGCTTGCCGATGATCGCCTCAACAGCCTTGTCGATGCCGCGCTTCAGCGCCATCGGGTTTGCACCGGCGGCGACAGTCTTGACGCCCTCGCGGTAGATCGCCTGGGCCAGAACGGTGGCGGTGGTGGTACCGTCGCCAGCAACGTCCGAGGTCTTCGAAGCAACTTCGCGAACCATCTGTGCGCCCATGTTTTCGAGCGCGTTCTCAAGCTCGATCTCCTTGGCGACAGTGACGCCGTCCTTGGTGATCGTCGGCGAACCGAACTTCTTCTCGATGACGACGTTGCGACCCTTGGGGCCGAGGGTCACCTTGACCGCGTTGGCCAGGATGTTTACACCGCGCAGGATCGCCTGGCGGGAATCTTCTCCGTGCAGAATCATTTTTGCCATGATGCTTTGCTCCTAATATCAGTGGATAGTGGGTAGTGCCTGGAAAGCCACGCCGAAGGCGTCGAGAACAGCACGAAGTGCTTATTTCGCGACGATGCCGAGGACTTCTTCTTCGCGCATGATCAGGAAGTCTTCGCCGTCGAGCTTGATCTCGGTGCCGGAGTACTTGCCGAAGAGAATGGTGTCGCCAGCCTTGACGTCGAGCGGGAAGGTCTCGCCCTTGTCGTTCGACTTGCCCTTGCCGACTGCGATAACGGTGCCCTGCTGCGGCTTCTCTTTTGCCGAATCCGGGATGATGATGCCGCCACGCATGGTTTCGCCCTCTTCGGTGCGGCTAACGAGGATGCGGTCGTGGAGCGGAGTAAACGTAGTTGTTGCCATAACTTACATCTCCTTGGATGATGCGGTGAAGTGCTTTTTGGGAATCGGTTCGCCAGAATTAGCAGTCGAACCCTTCGATTGCTAACTTTAGTCGTCTCGATAGGGGTGTGTCAACTCGACTTGGGTGAAATGTGAGTGAATTACACGCAGGTTTAAATGGTTGCCTGCCTCGTGCAAATTCCATGCAATCCAAATGACGACGATGGCCTCTACAGCGTAGAATCGAGGCTATGTTTACCCGTCGCGTTCTCTCCGTTGGTGTTTTTGTTGGCCTC
This sequence comes from Rhodanobacteraceae bacterium, assembly GCA_043783075.1. GTDB lineage: Bacteria > Acidobacteriota > Terriglobia > Terriglobales > Acidobacteriaceae > Edaphobacter. Next base: position 4,325 of record JAYVZU010000455.1, on the reverse strand, counting down.
GTCCTTACCGCTGCGCATGGACAGGATTCCCGTGGTCGTAAATACAAGGCTCCACCAGCGACGTCGCACATCGAAGTGATGGTCATCAAGGATGGAAACCAGAAGCCCGTCGCGAACGCGGCCGTGGTTTTTCATGCATCGCGCGATGGCAAGGACGAGGGCAATCTCGAGGTCAAGACGGACAGCGAAGGCAAGGCGATCATTGACGTGATCGCAACTGGCTCGACCGTCGATGTGCAGGTAATCGCAGATGGTTTTGCGACCTTCGCAAACACATACCAGGTCGACGAAGCTTCGCGGGCAATTGAAGTTCGCATGATTCGTCCCCGCGCTCAGGTTTCCACCTATGTCGATACCCGTGGACAGGCTGCGACGCGTCCAGCTGGTGTGCAGGAGCCGGCTAAGCCGACTACCCCCGCCGCACCGAAGCAATAACTGCCAACGTGACTGATTTGAGCAAGCCGCTGGCGGGTCAGACCGCGCTGGTTACCGGAGCTGCAAAGCGTCTCGGTCGCGCCATTGCTCTAGCGTTGGCTGAGTCTGGTTCGGATGTTGCGATCACCTATCGCGCATCGGTAGATGAGGCTCGCGAGACCGTCGCCGAACTACAGGCGTTCGGCGTGACTGCCTCGATGCATCGCTGCCATCTGGATCGGCCCGAAGAGATTCTCGCGGCGGTAACCGCGACGCTGGATATCCACGGACGTCTGGATATTCTGGTCAACAACGCGGGCAGATTCAACGCTGCGCCCTTGGAATCAATTAGCGTCGCCGAGTGGGATGTGATGTTTAATGCAAATACGCGCGGACCCTTCCTGATGGCGCAGGCTGCGTTTCCGCATCTCAAGGCCGCGTTGGGCCGGATCATCAACATCGGCTCGCTGGGTGGGATGGCTCCGTGGGCAACGCATGGCCACTACTGCGCCTCGAAGGCTGCGCTGCACATGTTGTCGCAGACAATGGCCAAGGCATGGGCCCCAGAGATCAGCGTGAACTGCGTTGCGCCGGGAATGATCGTGCAGGGTGAGGTGGGCGAGGCTTACCAGCACTTCGCAGAGAAGACCCCGATGAAGCGCAACGGGACGGCGGCGGATGTGGCTGCAGCTTGTCTCTTCTTCGCGACCGGGCCGCACTTTGTCACGGGACAGGTTCTTACCGTCGACGGTGGCCTCGGACTGTAAGCGCTAGTCGCGCTTGAAGAGTCGCGACAGCCAGCTTTTCTCTTTGAATTCCTCGTAAAGATCAATCGGTTCATCGACAGCTTCGAACGTTCCGCCCGTAAAGACTGCGAGGGGGTTTGTCGTTACCAGCGATTCGGCGTAGTTCTCGCCGTATTTCTTCGCAACGAAATCCCGAGCCTCACTCAGGCGCGGCGGGCGAGACGAGACATTGTGTGCGTCGGTGGCGAGGAAGTGGACCCAGCGCTTGGCCAGGAGTTCGTGCGCGATGCGTTGGGCGGTCTTGCCCATGCGGCCGGTTACGGAGTCGCCAGTTACCTGCACGAGGAGACCACCGCGCATCCATTCGGCCAGACGCGGCAGGTCGTTCTGGATGGTCGGATTGCGTTCCGGGTGGGTCAGGATAGGCGTAAGGCCCGCCAGTTGCAGCTCATAGAGAGTCTCAGTAAGGCCGCGCGGGACGCCATAATCTGGGAGTTCAACCATTAGGTAGCCGAGGCCGTTGACGCTGAAGCGCTTGGGGTCTTCCTTGGCAGCGATGATGTTGTCATACGACAGGTGAAAGTCGCAGCCAAGGCCGATGTTGATGGTGACACCTTCGGCGGCAAGGCGTTCGCGGAGTTCAGCAACCTTTTCGGCGTTCACTTCGGGCAGAAAGTCGTAGGTGCCGTTGGCATGCGGGGTGCAGACGATGTGCGTGACGCCGTCTACCGCAGAGGCCTTCGCCATGGCGATGGACGTTTCGATGTCCTTGGCGCCGTCGTCGAGGCCCCAGAGAAGGTGGTGATGGATATCTACCATAGCTTTGTCAGGGTATCACCCGGCACTCAAAACAGGACAAAGACGGCGCGGATCAGACGGATAAAGAACGGATGAGACGGATAGAACTGGTACTAGTTTTACCCGTCCCATCCGTTCCTTATCCCTTTTATCCGTGCTGTCGTTGCTCTGGTCTATCGGGCGGTTGTCGCAAGAGACTCGGCCATGGAGCGGAAGAGCTTTAGGCCGTCGGCGGAACCAAGCAGCGATTCGCTGGAGCGGTCTGGGTGCGGCATCATGCCGAGGACGTTGCGGCCCTCGCTGAGGATGCCGGCGATGCTTTCGAGCGAGCCGTTGGGGTTCGCGGCTTTCGTCAACTCGCCGGCCTGAGTGGCGTAGCGGAAGGCGATGCGATCCTGCTTGTTGAGCTGTGCAAGCGTGTCGGCGTCGCAGAAGTAGTTGCCTTCCATGTGGCCGACGGGCATCTTCAGGACTTCGCCTTTTGTCAGGCCATGGGTGAATGGGGAGTTTTCAGTCTCGGTCCGGAGATAGACCTGCTTGCAGACGTAGTGCAGGCCTGCATTGCGCATCAGCGCGCCGGGTAACAGGCCCGATTCGGCGAGGATCTGGAACCCATTGCAGATGCCGAGAACCAGACCGCCGGACGCCGCGAAGTTCTTCACGGACTGCATGATCGGGGCGAACTTGGCGATGGCTCCAGTGCGGAGGTAGTCGCCGTAGGCAAAGCCGCCCGGGACGAGGATCGCGTCGCAACCCTGCAGGTCGGTGGAGGCATGCCAGAGCATTATGGCGTCGGCGCCGAGGACGTCTTGGGCTACGTTGTAGGTATCGTGGTCGCAGTTGGAGCCAGGGAAGACTAGGACGCCGAATTTCATAGGGTTAGTTTAACACCCTGAAAACTTGGCGACCGCGGATAAACGCGGAAGTAGGCGGATTAGGGGCAAGACAACGACAGAGATTCTGGCTGCGCCAGAATGACGGACGCAGTTGCGACGAGGCAATTGCCTTGTTCTAATCCGCGTTTATCTGTGTTTACCTGCGTTGATCTGCGGTCGAGCCTTACTGCTTTCCGGCCACGAGTTCATCTTTGTTGGTGTCCGGTGCTACGGGGACGTAGACGCAGTATCCGCGTGGCGGGGCGGGGAACTCGGCGTTGCCGTCGGCGTCGGTGGTGCGTTCGTCGGGGTGGGCTTCGTCGTGGCCGTCCCAGGCGATGGGGACGAAGCGCTGGTTGGGCCAGCGCGTCTTGACGGAGGTGCCGGACCACTGGTTGCCCAGGTTGTTGAGCACGTAGACGAGGCCGGATTGCTGGACGTGGTCGTCGCCCCAACCTACTCGCTGCATGATGTAGAGGTCCGGGTCGGCGTGCAGGATTTCGGAGTCGCCGCCAGCGTATTTGTGGTGGGCTTCGATGAGTGCGTTGATGCCGTTCGGAGTTCCGGGCCGGTCAAGCTGGTTGTTGTAGTAGTCGTACCAGAAGACGCATGGATAGCCTTCGTGGACCATGATGAAGGAGTAGGCCATCAGCTTATCGTTCACGATGGCATCGTCGCCCATGTCGTGGTTGTCGACGAAGGTGGCTGCGTTGGCTGGGCGCTTCATCACTACGGTGCCTTCGTCGGTGAGTTGGCGGAGGTCGAAACTGGGTGTGTCGCAGACGCCTTTCAGCTTGTAGCGCAGCGGGAAGTCGAAGGCGGCTATCTGGTTGTCGGTGTACTTGTTGGCCTTGGCGAGCCAGGTTTCGATATCGTCGCCACCGGACCATAGCTCTCCGACGACGAACGGCATGAACTCATTGTTGTCCGGCTTCTGATATTTGTATTTGGCGATAAGGCCGATCATCCAGGCCCCGAAGCCCTTGACGAAATCGAAGCGGAAGCCTTCGAAGCCAAGGTCTTCGATGATCATGCGGGAGTACTCAAACATCGCGGCGTAAACCAGAGGGTTGCGATGGCAGAGGTGGGGGAATCCGGCGTAGTTCTCTCCTTCGACCATCTCGCGTTCGTAGCGGCTAGGGTGAAAGCAGTCCCAGTCGCGCGGGAACTTTCCGCTCTTGGGATTGAACTTCGTCCAGCGCTTCTGGCCGTCGAGGCCGTTGACTTCTTCTTCGTCGGCACCGGAGTTGTGGTTGATGACCATGTCGGCGTAGCAGCCGACAGAGCAGGACTTTGCTTTCTGGATCAGGGCTTCGAGTTCGGCTCGGTTGCCATACCAGGTCTTTGTGCCGCCCTTCTGGTCGAAGTCGCCGAGGTCGAAGTAGTCATACGGGTCATAGCCCATTGACGTGTCGCTAGAGGCTTTGCTGATGGGCGGAAGCCATAGGGCGTTGAAGCCCGCTTTGCCGAGGTCTTCGACCCGCTCAGCGAC
>JAYVZU010000454.1:0-11484 GCA_043783075.1 Rhodanobacteraceae bacterium | reverse complement strand
TTTCGCAGAACCGAGCGTCGGGAGAGGGACATCAGGATTTTCCTCGTACCGAAGTGGGTGGGCGACCGACGAGTTGGAAGGCCGACCAGAAATAAGGATGCGCAGCTGCCGGGTCCGATTGAATCGACGATTGCGCCCTGCGTAGCGCTTCGGCGAAGGTCTGATGGTTTGCAAGCTCGGCGTAAAAACGAACCATCAGTTTTTGCGTCATGCGAGAGTCTACATCCCACTGGGTTGCCAGGACATTCTTTGCCCCGGCCTGCAGCAGGATTCGTGCAAAGGAAGGAACGTCTTCCGCGAAGTTTTCCCTTTGGTCGAGTGTGCGACATGCGGCCAGAACGGCCAGACGGCAGCGCAGCATGGAGCCGTCGCCCACGACGAAGGTGGAGAGTCCGAGGGGCGCGGCGGTCTTGTTTTCCTCGATGCCGTGGCCGGTGTAGTGCAGGAGCTCGGCGGCAGCGACGTCGGCCTGCAGGGCTGGGGATCCGGCGATGTTGAGATTTTGGCCGGAGCGCCAAAGTGTTGCGCTTTGTAGTCTGGCACCGGGAATTCCCGTTGCAATCTCCTTCGACTCGTCGTATTCGCCGGGGATGTGTGCCGCGTTCGCCAGCGCTACTTCGCGCAGGACCAGCGTGTTGGAATTGGCAGACAGTGTGTCCTGATCCGCGATGACGTGGTTCATATTCCAGCCATCGGGCAGGTAGGTGAGGGTGTGTTGCATGGCGAAGGGCTGGCTGTGATGGGAGAGGGCCGAGAAGGGGATGTTGGCGAGCGAGGAGTCAAGATCCAGTTCCACAGACTCGGCTTGGTCGATTTGGTCGGAAAAGGGGCTTACGAGGTCGGCATACAACGATGATCCGAGCGTTTGAATATCCTGCATCGATGACTTTGGGTTGGCGCAGAGGCGACGGAAGGCAAGGCCCTTGTCGTCGATCGACTGAGCGGATGCGGAGAGGACACGGAGGCGAACCGGTTCGGCTGGGTTGGCTGCGATGGACCATGCGAAGTACTGATCGGCGAGACGGGCGTAGACAAGAGTTACGCTGCCCGGAAGTTGCGACGGAATCTCAGGGAGGGCTGCGAGGGCTGCGTCGGCCGAAGAAATAGAGGGAGGCAGGCTGCTGCGTTTGCCGGAACCTTTGAACCATTCCCATGCTTTGAGGGCGTCTTTTGGCTGACCCGAGGCAGCAAGGTCGAGGATGAGGATTTCGTAGGTACGCGCGACCTGATTTTCCCAAGCCTGGCGGGCGGAGTCAGAATGTATTCTGGCTAGCTGCCGCTCGGAACTCTCGATTGCGGTCCAAATGCTTTGAATAGACTCTGGCGTCCGGTGCAGGAGGCGCAGGACATCGGCGTATTCGGTGTAGTAACGGAGGCGCGGATAGAAGGCATCAAAGGTTTTATAAGTGGGTTCCGATTGAGCGATGCTGAGCAGAACTGGATTGAGGTTTCGCGACTGCTTGGCGCTCAGCGAAAATCGGTCGATTTTGATGTCGGCTCGAAACTGCTCGACAGACTGGCCGGCCGCCATACGGGCCAAGGTCTGGTCGGCGGCAGCAAAACTTTGGTTGGCTTCAGTTAGCTGGCCGACATTTGTCTGGGCTGTGGCAAGGCCCTCGTAGGCGTACAAGGCCACCTGCAAATTGCTTGCCCGTTTCGCGGCAAAGGCTTCGGCGTCGGAGATGCCGACTCGTGTCCAGGGGAGGTCGAGGTTATCTGCCACACGGTGCATGCCGTCGAGCAGGTTGTACTGACGGACGTATGTATTTCTGACGCCGTAAGCGATACGCAGGCCGGAAGCGCAACTTGCCCATGCTGCAGTCAGGTCTTTCTGACGCATTTTGTCATCAGCTACAAATCCAACGCCTCGAAGATTCACGATGGGCAGTTTTGCCTTCGCAGATTCAATCACCTCAACCTGAGCCACTCTCGTAGCTTCGTCGATATCGCCAAGAACTGCGGTACAGGACGAGACCTCAAGCTGGAGGTGGGCATGCATCCATGCGTATTTGCCAACTTGAGGGTCTGCGACCATCGATTGAGCGTCTGATAAGCAATCTTTGCCGTGGCCCGTGCGCTGGAGGCTATAAACGTGATCGGCCCGGGCGCGAAGGGCTCCGGGCTGGTTGTGGGCTTGCTTGTAAAGCTGCATTGCGGAAAGGGCGGCGGTGTCGGCGGTGTCGGAATCACCTTTGTAGCTGGCTTGCAGGGCTTGGGAGAGGGCGGTGTCTGCGGCGGGTACGGTGGGGGAGGAGAGGAAGTCGTGGAGCCAGAGATCGCCGTGTTTGGCGCCCATCATGGCTAGTTGTTGCAGGGCTTGCTGAGTTTGGGGGTCGTTACGGTGGGTCAGCCATTCGCGGCCCGCAGTGTCGAGGTAGTTTTCGTAGTCGCCGGGAGACTCAGGCTGCAGGGCCAGAAAGGATGCAGGAGTCAGCGGCGTTGGAGCGGCGGTGTCCAGCGCGGACAGCGCCTTCAGCTTGTCGAGGTGGCGCTGAATCTCCTTTCGCCAACCGGCGTCTTTCTCGAGAGCGAGTGCGGCTTCGAAGTCCTTGATAGCTTCCGCGTTAACTGCTTCGTGTTCCCAGCACAGGGCGCGGTTGAAGAGTGCGACGGCATCCTGCTGGTGGACATCCTGCAGATACTGGCCGTAGAAGTCGATGGCGCGGGCGTAGTCGAGCGGGCGCTGATTGGTCTCGGCCAGTTCGAAGTAGGCGGAGGCGAGGTCAAACTTGAGGCGGGGCAGTGTGGGGTTGAGGGCTTGGGCCATCTCAAACTCGCGCCGGGCGTCTTCGCCATTATGTTCGACGAGGGCGATTTCGCCGCGCTTCTGGCGGATTGCGGGGTCGTTCGGCGCCTTCTCGAACTGTTGCTGGACGCGGAGCTTCACCTGAAGGAGTTCCGTGGAGGTAACGGTTTCGCTGCTGGCTCCGCGGGTGGGCGACGCGAGTGCGACAGCCGAGCCGCCGGGGATGCGGAGTTCAGAAAGCCGGTTGTGGTCGTAGGCCTGGGCGATGAGCGTTGCGTCGGACGGCGGCAGCAGACGCGGGACGATGAGGACGGCTGCAATCGCAATTCCTGCAGCCGCCGCAAGAGCTGGCCAGAAGAATCGCTTATTGGAGGAGCCGACTTTGACTGAGGCTGGTGCGGAGGCGCGTGCAGCGTCGAACATGCGGGCTGCGAGTCGCTGTTGGAAGGCTGGGGTGCTCGTGGTGAGCTGGCGGAGGAAGGCTTCTTCCTCGGGTGTTGCTGCGGTCAGGTCGGGTGGCAGGACGTGAGCGAGCAGGTCGCTACACGGTTGGCAACCCGCGGCGTGGCGAAGATAGGCCATGGCGGCTTCCTCAGAGATCGTGCTTGCGGCGACGCCCTCCCAGACATTAGCGGGGGGACAGCTCGAATCCGCGATTTGTCGTTCGATAGAGGACATAGTTCCGTTTCCCAGAGGATCGCGTGGTTGCGTCATCCGTTCACCGTATTAATCGCAAGTCCGGACAAAAAGCCTTTTGGGAAGATTCTCATTCGTCGAATTTCTCCCGAAGAAGCTTCACGCTGCGGTGGATGGAAGCTTCCACTCCTTTAATTGTGAGGCTAAAAGCCTGAATTTCCCCAATTTCTTTCGCCGTGAAGCCCTGCTTGAAGTACATCTGAAAGATCGTATAGTCGCGGTCAGTCACTGGGTCGGGCATCAGCGACTTCAGGGCCGATTCAATCTCGCCTATGCGCAGATTCCGCATTGCAGACTGGCTGGGATCGTCGGACGCTGCGATGAAGTCCAGATCGCCGTCCTCGGCGTTGATGTGGTGGATATCTCCACCGACACGCTGGGCGAGTGTTGCGCGGAAGTGATCGTGGGCGACGTTTCGGGCGACGACGATGAGGTATCCAATGATGGAATCCGGTTCTTTTGGCTCAAATTTCTTTAGAATCTTGCAGTTATCCGAGCAAAGGCGGAGCAGAATGTCCTGCACCAGGTCATCGATAACGTCCGGGGCGATGATGCCAAACTTTCGAGCCTTGCGCTGGACTGCGAGCGCGATGGGCTTCTGATAGCGGAAAACGAACTCATTCCACGCGGCGAGATTGCCAGCTTCGCAGCAGAGCCTGGCTAAATCGTTTCCGGGGAGTGTACTCAGATCCATAAATGAGCAAGTGTGTATTGGGTGAATTGTAATTCACATGGATTGCCGTCCGGCCGAATGGCTTGGCTGTGGGCAATTATGTCGGATAAAGGACAATCGAAGGCAAGTTGGCTCGGAATGGAGTGCGGCTTCCGCGGTTGTATTTTCAGGCGTCAGTGGACGATCACTTCTCCAGTGGTGCGGGGCGATGTGCAGTCATTGAAGAAATATTCTCCGGGCTTTGTGAAGATGTAGGTAAAGCTCTGACCGGGCTGCAGCGGACCGGATTTGAAGAGGCCCTCAAAGAATTGGACGGCGCAGTGGGGCATCGTGTTCCCCTCTGGATTGGTGAATGTCACCGTCTCGCCGATTGCCACGCGTAGCTTCTGCGGGGCCATGGAGTTCTGTGTCGTTGACTCCGTGGGTGCCAGCTTTCCATCACGCCAGACCCGCGCCAGATAGATCGTATTGTGTGTCGCGGAGCCTTCGACTGCCGCGGCGATCACGGGCTGTCGTTCCGGGGGCGGCTCAGGAGCGGGGGAGGCCGAAACCTTGCCGCCGAGTTTGAACGCCCAGAGGTCGTCGCCCTTTGGCGAGTTATACGGGAGCGCGTTGCCGCCGGCGAAGACTGCGACGTACTGCTCGCCGTCGACCTCGTACGTCAGCGGAGTGCTATGCACGCCGGCGCCGGTTTGAAAGCTCCAAAGCTGGCTTCCGTCCTTGATATCGAGGCCGAGCAACACACCGTCGGGTTGGCCGATGAACATCAGGTCGCCAGCGGTTGTGAGGGTGCCTCCCCCGTAGGTTGGGGAGTATTTGATGTCGCGCTTCCATACCATCCGGTGGGTCACGGGGTCGAAGGCCACTAGCCTGCCGCTGCGCCGCTCGCCGATGGGACGGAATCCAACGCCGCCATCCACAGTGTCATGGACTGCGTTGATGATGCCGACGCCGGCGTAGATGAAGTGTGTCTTCGCATTGAAGGAGAGCGCGTTCCAATCCGTGCCGCCGCCAAGGCCGGGACTCTGTAGAACTGGCTGGTCCGTATGTGGCGTGAAGATGCAACCCGATTGATACCCCGGGATGGCTTGGCTGGGTCCATCGGGAGCCGGACAGAGTGCCACGATCGAGTCGCCCTCCGGAAACGGCTGTGTTGGCCAGGTCTTCTGCGAGGCCTCCTGCGGAACCGGCTTCTCGATGATCGGCGTAAGTGGTGTGCCGTCTGTCCGGTCGAGGATGTACCACATTGCCGTCTTGCTGCCGTAGATGAGCCCTTTGCGGGGCTTGCCGTTGATCGTGACGTTGATAAGTACGGGCGCCATGACGTTGTCGAGATCCCAGATGTCGTGGTGGACGGATTGAAAATACCAGATTCGCTTCCCGGTCTTCAGATCGAACGCGATGATGGAATTCGCGAAGAGGTTCTGCCCGGGGCGTGTGGAACCGTCGACGGCTCCATTTCCACGACTGTTGCCGAAGGTCCAGTAAAGAAGATGTAATTCGGGGTCGATGGCTGGGTGCATCCACGGAGCGCCCCCTCCGGTCTTCCAGGCGTCTCCTGTGCCCCAGGTCTCGCTCCCGGGTTCGCCAGGCGCTGGTACCGCGTGGAATTGCCAGGCAATCTCCCCGGTCTTCGCGTTGAGCGCAGTCGCTACGCCTCGGCGGCCGTCCGCGCTGCCAAAGTAGATCAACCCATCGAAGTAGATGACCGCGCTTTTGAGGGAGCCGACCGTGGGCTCATCCAACTGCTTCGTCCAGACGAGGCTGCCGGTCTTTTGATCCAGGGCGACGACGGTTAGATCCGCCATTGTTGCGAAGATCTTGCCGTCCCCTACTGCGACGCCGCGATGGATCTGAACTCCCAGTCCGGAATCGTAGCGCCACACGACCTTGCCCGTTTTCCCATCGACGGCATAGACGTGGCCCTGTGTCGTTTCGACATACAGGATGCCATCCAGCGCGACGACCGATGATTCCTGAGAGTTTTCAGTGGAGTCGGCTTCCAGATGGTCGTGCCACGCGCCACCGAGATTCGCAATGTTCTTCGTTGTAATCTTCGCGAGCGACGAGTAGTTCTGATTGCCGAAGTTACCGCCAACCTTTGGGAAGTCCGCAGAGGTGGGAGCGCAGCAATCCTGTGCATGCATCGGCGTGCTCCAAATGCCAATAGCGATGCCAGCCGTAACGATGCTGCACCAACCGAACCTTGTTACGCGGGCAATCCTGTTCCCCATCATTTCTCCTTAGCCATGTGCGTGCCGATAGCCGAGACTCTCGTAATGTCTGGTTGAAACGACGCTGCACGTTACGCTGTGTGAGACACCATATGTGGCACGAAAATCGAATGTCAAGCAATGACGGGCGATAGCAGCACAAGGCTGCGAATAACGCACGGACTGGCATTTCCCTCAACGCAGTTCGATCCCCTGTCCATCTGTGGAAATGGGGACTGTGACACCCCAGCGTCCGTCGGTTTGTGTTAGCGGAACGGCCCGCCCGTCCACAGAGCCGCTGTTCTGCTTCGGTGTCCAGCCTACTACCTCGATTCGGTAAGTCTGCCACCAGGGTCTCCAGGCTCCCTCATGCTTGCCGATGGTGACGTTGATGGAGCCGTCTGTTGCCTGCGCGCAGGTGAGGTGGATGCGGGCGAACCCGCCTTGCCGTTAGGCGAAGGTGTGGCCGTCGTCGGTGTAGACGTCGCCCTGGCAGGACTCGCCCGGCGTGTTGAGGCCGGCGGCCAAGGGGTAGACGCGCAGGGTCAGCGGACCTTGCGGAGTTTCGGCGGTGCTTTGGGTGAGTGGCGGGATGCGGAGGATACTGCCGCCGCGGACGTAGACGGGCAGCGTCTCCAGCTTTGGAGTGACGGTGAGCTGCTTTTGGGCGACGACGAGGTCGCGCTGCTCGAGGTCGCGCTGCTCGAGGTCGAGCGGGCCGGTGGGTTTGCCGCGGGTGAACTGCTCGCCGGTCCAGTAGTCGTACCAGGTGCCGGGGGGCAGGTTGACGGTGTAGGGTGCGACTTCCTCGGGCGAGGGGTTCGGCGCGATGAGGAGGCGGCTGCCGAGGAGGAACTCGCTTCCACTTAAGTCGAACGGAGTTCCATCTCCAGTGGCGTGGGGAAACTCGAGGAAGAGGGGGCCGTCCCATCGGACGAGTGCGGCTTCTTTTTGCAGGATGTTGCCGGAGAGGTCCGCGACGGTTATGCGTAGTTGGGGGTCGATGCTGATGCGGAGTTGCGTGGTGGAGAACTCGCCGGGTGCTGCATTGACTGCGACGCTGCTGGTGCGGGAGGCCGGGAGTACGGCCCATGAGGCGTCTTCGGGCGCGGTCGAGCCTTTCCACATACGCACACGGACGATGTCATTGTGGAGAGCGGTGATTTGGAGGGTAGTGTCGTTTGACGTGGCTCGCAGGCCGTTGGGGAGCGTTTGGGTTGTTGTCCGCCTGCGAGAACGGCGAGTAGGGTGAAGGCGATCAGGAAGGTGGCGCGACAGAGGTTCATCAGGCGGCTCCGGTTCCTCCCCGGCGTTGCCGGGAGGAGCTGGCCATTCTAGACCATCGGTTAGCGCGATTGCTTGGCCTTTACGGCGTCGGTGAAGGCTTGCCAGACCTTGATGTTTCCGGCGTAGTCGGGGAGCATACGTTCGGGGTGGAATTGCAGGCCGGCTACGAAGGGCTGTTCTGGGTCGTAGTAGCCTTCGACGAGGCCGTCGTCGGCGAGGGCCATGGGCTTGAAGCGCGAGGCTAGTTTGCGGATTCCCTGATGGTGATAGCTGTTGACGTTTAGTTTTTTGCGCTTGTACCAGCTGGCGAGTGGCGTGCCGGGAACGATGGAGACTGGATGCCGGTAGGCGTCGTAGTTGCGATAGTCGATGTGGGGGTGCTGCGATCGTTTTTCTATTTGCACGTCGCCGTAGAGGGTCCCGCCGCAGACGACGTTCATCAGCTGGGATCCGCGGCAGATTCCGAGGATCGGCAAATTCTGGGCGAGGGCGTGGCGGAGCAGGCGGACTTCGATCTCGTCTTTGAGCGGATGCGTCTTTTCGACGAGTTTGAAGTTGCTCTTGCGGGCGGCGAAGCGTTTAGGGTCGACGTCATCGCCTTCCGCAAGCAGCAAGCCGTCCATCATCTCCATATATTGCGGGAGACAGTTTGGCGTGCTTTCGGACACGGGGACGATGACCGGCAACATGCCGAGGCTGGCGAGGAGTTCGAGGTGGATCTCGCCGATGTAGTCGATGAGCCGGTCTTTGCGGATCATCTGGCGGGCGGTGACGAGCACTACGGGACGCTTCATCCTACGAGTGTCCGCAGCGACTCAATGAGACGCGTGTCTTTCTCGCGGCCCTGTGAGGCGACGCGGATGTGAAAGCGATCCATGCCGACTTTATTCGAGCAGTCGCGGACGTACATCTGGTGCTCGACCAAAAGCTTGGCCTGGAGTTCGGTGGCGTTCATGCCGGTTTGAATTTTGAAGAGCACGAAGTTGGCACCGGTGGGGTAGACGTCCAGATGTGGGATTGTGGAGAGAGCCGCAGAGAGATGGCGGACGTCGCCGATCAGGCGCTTGCGGCCCACGTGATACGCGGCATCGTTGGCTGGAAGTTGCGAGAGAAAGTATTGCGCGAGCGTATTGAGATTCCAAGTGGGCAAGAAGCGGCGCAGGCGGTTGAGGAGGTAGAGGTTGGCGCTGTAGCAGTAGCCGAGACGCAGGCCGGGAACGCCGCAGTGCTTGCTCATACTGCGGACGAGGAGCAGGTTAGTGAACTGGTCCGCGACCGCGAGGAGGCTTGGAATGATCTCGCCGGAGAAGTCGATGAACGACTCGTCGACGATGACGAGTTCCATATCGCGCGCGCTATGCAGGAAGTCCATCATCTCGTCGAGCGAGAAGAGTTGGCCGGTTGGATTTCCCGGATTGATGACGAGCAGGCAACTGAGCTTGCGTTCGCGGACCCAGGCCAGATAGTCCGGCAGGTGGAGCTGATAGCGGTCGTCGGGAGAGAGGGTGTAGAGCTCGGCGTTGCGCAGGTCGCGCATCTTTTCGATGTACTCGCCGAAGGTTGGGATTGGTACCGCGATGCGGTCGATGAGGGTGGAGTTCATCAGGCCGATGAGTTCGGTTGCGCCGTTGCCGATGATGAGATGTTCGGGGTCGACACCGAGTACAGCGCCGAGGTGTTGCTGGCTCAGGACGGGGTTGCTGGATGGGTACGACTTGATGAGGTTGGGGAGGTTGCGCTGCAGGTCTTCGAGCATCTCCGGCGTGGGGTAGTAGGGGTTTGCGATAAAGCAGAAATCGATGATGTTCTGGGCTCGTTCGTAGCCCACCAGGTCGGTGAGTGCCGGGGAGTGAGAGGTTTCGTAAAACAGGTGCCGCCGGAGCTCTGTTGCGGTGTCCGATTGCATTTCAATTTCAGCCATTGTGTCTCTTGTCCATCTTTCAGCCGGCAGCTTTTCCTGCCTGCTAGAGGCTATACCCGCCCTTTTACCGCGTCAATCACCCTGCATGGCCAGCCAGTACCTAGTTGCCCATGCAGGTATATACCGCGGTGTAAGGCACAGAGTTCGATAGTGTGATGCTCGAATAGGCTGATTGGGATGCCGTTGTTGGTGTGGAGAAAAGCAGCATTCCGGTGTGGCCGGCGAAGTCAGTGACATAGCCGGTGCAATCGGGAACGGAAGTGCGGGTCAGCGAGGCACCGTTAACGGTGGACGAGATGGTGAACAGTGGCTGGCCCCCGTTGACGAGGCTACCGGTTGTAAAGGTGACAGTTCCGTGGACGGCGGTGCAGTTGTGGTTGGCCGCACAGGTCAGGTTGGGCGAGGTTCCTGATCCGGCACCCGCCGCGAATGTTGTGGAGGAGTTGGCACCGCCTCCGATGGTGTTGACTGCGGTGGGCGCTTGAATTGCGACGGGCGAGTAGTAGATCCACTGACTCTTGTCGGCGGTCCATGTGCTGGGTGAGGTTCCGGGACCGGGGCGGAAGTCCATGGCCGTATATCCCGTGGTCGGCGAGTTGAAGACCCACCAGTACCAATGCAGTGGGAGGGTGAAGCCGCAGGTTGCGGTCGTGAATTTCCCGGAGCTGTCCATACAGCCTTCGGCACCGGACTCGAAGACTGTGGTGGTGGTGTTGGGGCTGGACTGCGTGTTCCGGATCGCCATTCGGGTGGGGACAGGATTGAAGTAGCCGAGAGGATCGGTTGTCGCGGTCATGTTGCAGGAGGTCTGTCCGAGGCCTGTTCCACCGCCAGCCGAGACGCCGCAGTAGAAATTGCTCTGCGGAAGGCTGCTGTCCGGAACGAGCGACGCGAAGCTGGAAGAGTTGGATCCTCCGATGACCTGCGAGACGCCGGAACCGGACTGCGAGCCGATCATCTGGTTGTAGCCTGTGCCACTGCTGGTCCCGATGGTCTGGACAACACCGCCGGTGGCAGTGCCGGCCGTGATTGTCAGCAGGCCTGTTCCACTGGAGGGGCCGGAGATGGTGTTGACATTGGTGAACGATCCACCGATGGGCTCAGGTGTCCACCAGGTTGGGGACCGATCGGGCTGGTTCCCAAGATTGGAGCTTGCGGTCGAGTAGTAGGAGATGCCGTTGTAGGCGACGAGCACGCCCTTCAGGTAGGTTGTCGAACTCACCCAGGTGCCCTGGAATCCTATTGAGGTCGATGAGGATTGGTTGACTTGCAGGGTGACAGAGGCGGAAGCAGAGGTGTAGTCGGTGGTGTCGGTGGGGGTGAAGGTGGCGGTTAGGGTCTGCAGGCCGGCCGGCAGGAGTTGGTTGGTCGGCGAATAAACGAAGGTTCCGGGGACTGAGGCGGTGGCATTGAACTGGGTCGAGCTGAGGAGGGTTCCATAGGTGATGGGCGCGGGTGTTGCCCAGGTGATGACAGGCGTGGCCTGATTAACCTGGAGGTTGACGGTTGCGGTTGCGGGAGCGTAGTCGGTAGCGTCTGTGGAGGTGAAGGTTGCGGTGATGGCGTGGGGGCCGGCGGCAAGGGTTCCGGAGGACGGTGTGTAGGCGAAGGTCCCAGGGACCGAAGCGGTGGCGTTGAGCTGTATGGAACTGATCGCCGTACCGTAGGGGATGGCGGCAGGCGTCGCCCAGGTAATGGTTGGTGTGCCTTGATTGACCTGGAGGGTGACGGTCGCGGTTGCGGAGGCGTAATCGATGGTGTCTGTGGGGGTAAAGGTGACGCTGAGCGCGTGGGGGCCGGCGGTGAAGGTCCCTATGGCAGGCGTGTAGACGAGTGTGCCGGGGACGGATGCAGACGCGTTCAACTGCAAGGCGTTCAATGCGGTTCCGTAGGCGATGGGCGCGGGTGTTGCCCAGGTGATGGTCGGGATAGCCTGATTGACCTGCAG
>JAYVZU010000453.1:0-3843 GCA_043783075.1 Rhodanobacteraceae bacterium | reverse complement strand
CGAGCTTGCGCAGGCGGTCGACGATCTTTTCCTTACCGGGGGACACGATCAGGGTCGGCTCGAAGGTGCGGTGCACCAGTTCGACGCCGATGTCGTTTTTGGGCAGGTCCATGATGTGGCCGATCGAGGCCTCCACGGTGTAATCCGCGCCGAGATATTTGTTAATCGTCTTGGCCTTTGCGGGCGATTCGACGATTACGAGATTTTTGCTCATTGTCTTCCTTTATTACACCGAAACCGTTGGGCCGATCCCAACGCGATTGCCAGCGTGTTTCATTGCGAACCTAACACGAGTTGCCGGAATCGCGCCAACGGCTTGATCCACAGCGGCCCGGGATTTTCTCGATTCGGGAATTTCTGCTCCCCTGTTGACGAAGCTGGGAGAGATACGTTTTGGCCGCGTCTTAATTGAGTGGGACGCGACCTGCAGACCCAACGATTCATTGCGCTTCCGGGTCTAAAAGCAGCGCACGTAATTTTTTCCGGGAAGCGACTTCACTTTGCCCGAGAGCTCCAGTTCGAAGAGCGCGGTAAATATTTCTGCGGAAGCGAGTTCCGACTCCATCTGCTCAATCAATTCGTCGAGCTGTAGAGCCTCGTCGTGACGGAGCCGGTTGAAGACCAGCCGCTCATTAGCTCCCATGGGCTGCTCAGCAAACAAGGATGCGGCACCGGAGGGTTTGGATTCATTTGGGGATTTCCCGCCGGTTGCGCGGGCCTGCTCCTCTTCCAAGTGTAATTTGACCTCCGAGGGCAGATCTTCCCAGACATCTTCCCAGGTGGCGGTGAGTTTGGCTCCTTGTTTTATGAGGGTGTTGGGACCCCAGGAACCCTTGTTCGTGACGTTGCCGGGAACAGCGTAGACGTCGCGGTTTTGCTCCATGGCGCAGCGCGCGGTGATGCGGGTTCCAGAGTATTCGGCTGCTTCGATGACGAGGACTCCGATGCTGAGGCCGGAGAGGATGCGGTTGCGGATGGGGAAGTTCTGGGGTGCGGGGAAGGTTCCCATGGGATACTCGGTGACGATGGTGCCACCGGTGAGGACAATCTGCTCGGCAAGGCGTTTGTTTTCTTTGGGATAGACGACGTCGAGACCGGTTCCCCAGACGGCTACGGTCTTGCCGCCGGCGTCGAGCGCGCCTTTGTGGGCGGCGGTGTCGACGCCACGAGCCATGCCGGACATGATGACGACGCGGCGGTTGGCGAGGTCGCGGGAGAGCAGCTCTGCCATTCCGGCCCCGTAGGCCGATGGCGCGCGGGTGCCGACGACGGCGATTCCGGGGCGGCTGAGGA
Source organism: Rhodanobacteraceae bacterium (assembly GCA_043783075.1). GTDB lineage: Bacteria > Acidobacteriota > Terriglobia > Terriglobales > Acidobacteriaceae > Edaphobacter. Next base: position 2,550 of record JAYVZU010000453.1, on the reverse strand, counting down.
GCTCGACAGAGCCGCGAACCCACAGGACGGCGGGTGGATCGTAGATTTCCAGCAAACGCGGCGGGTAGTCGGGGCAGTGGGCGGTGATGAAGGTGGCACCGGAGTCGGAGACGAGTTTGGCTTCCTTTTCGGCGGCGGCGCGGGCTCGGCCGTCGGCGATGAACTGGGCGGATTTTGCGGGGATGCGGAGGGACTCGAGCTCGGTGAGCGGCATGTCGAAGAGTCGGCCGGGGTCGCCGTGTTGGGTGCTGATTTGGGCGATGGCTCGGGCGATGCGGGTGGGGCCTAGGCCGGGGGTGAGAGCGAGGGCTAACCAGGCTAGACGGGAGGTTTCAGTGGGTGATTCGAGGGCGGCGGTGGCGTGCATCGCGATATACATCTCCGTTGAGCGATATTCGCAAGAGACTAACACGAGCGAAGGAAATTCGAAGACACACAACTCGTTTGGCGGGTAAAAGGTAGACTTGAGGTGTGCTCCTTCGCGTTGCTGCCATCGACTTTCTAAACCCCGCTCCGTTGATGTGGGACTTCCACCACCCGCCGATGCAGTCGGTTCTTGCGGAGCGGTATGCGCTGCATCTGACAGATCCGGCACAGTGTGCGCGCGAGCTTCTGGAGGGGCGTGCCGATCTCGGGCTGATCCCAATTGCGGCGCTGACCTCGGAGCTTCGTATTGTGCCGGGCTGCACGATTGCGAGCCTAGACAAGGTGCGGTCGATTCAGTTGATTGTGAAGGCTCCTCGGGCGTTGGAGGAGGTTCGGACGGTGGCGGCGGATACGGCGTCGCGTAGCTCCGTCGCATATGCAGAGGTTTTGTTTCGACACTTTCTTGGGGCGGAGCCGGAGTTTATTCCGGCGAAGGCCAATGCCGAGGCGATGCTGGCAACTGCTGATGCCGCGTTGCTGATTGGTGACCCGGCGCTGCTGGCATTGGAGCGGCGGGCAGAGATTGAGGCGAACGTTGGGCCTTGCCGGTGGTACGACGTGGCCGAGCAGTGGCATCAGCGGACCGGGCTGCCGTGGGTTGCGGCGGTTTGGGCGGTGCGACCGGAGGCAGTGCCAACGGCGGAGGATCGGCGGCAGTTGATTGATGACTTGAATGGGTCGCGGGACCGTGGGCTGGCTCATATCGATGACCTGGTGCAGGAGTGGACGCCGCGGATTGCGCTTTCTGCGGAGACGATTCGGCACTACTTCGAGCGGAATATTTACTATGTGCTGGATGCGCAGTGCGAGCGGTCGATTCGGACGTTTCGGCGGCTGGCGGGGCTTGTTGGGGTGCTGGAGCCTCTGCGGGATCTGCCGTTTCTTGAGGTTTAGTCCCGCAGACGCTTGAAGATAACGCTAAACAAGACAGAAGTAGATCCCTGCGGGATGACAAACAAAAGAAATGCGAGGCTAACGGGCGCAGAGCGCGTCTTATGAGGTATGACTCGATTGCTTCTGCTGGCCCAAATCTGGCTTACGGCTAACTCGGACCTGTGGGCTGCGCCGAAGGGCGAGAGTCAGGTGCTGATTCATCTGCTGTTTTCTCTTGGGCTGACGGGCATGTTTTTGGTGTCGGTGGTTGATTCGTCGTTTGTGCCTCTGCCAATTCCGGGGATGACGGACATCATGCTGGTGATCTATGCGGCGCAGCATGCGAATCCTTGGCTGCTGATTGCCATTGCCACGACCGGGTCGGCGCTGGGTGGTCTGTTTTCGCACAAAGTTGGGCAGGCTGGTGGGATGGCGTTTATCGAGAAGCGGACGCCGCCGCGCATTTTTAGGCGCGTAACCGGGTGGATGGAGTCGCACGCAATTCTCGCCGTGGCGCTGCCGGCGATATTGCCGCCTCCGATGCCTTTGAGTCCGTTTGTACTGGCTGCGGGCGCGCTGAAGATGTCGCGGCAGAAGTTTCTGGTGACCTTTACGGCGAGTCGGCTTGCTCGCCATGCGGTCGCGGTTTGGCTTGGGGTGTACTACGGGAAGCACGTGCTGGTGATGTGGCGTAGGTTCTCGACGACGTGGGGCACGACGATTCTTGCCGTGGTGTGGTCGCTGATTGCGATTACCCTGGCCTACGCGTTGTGGCAGCTTTGGAAGACCAGCCACAACGTAGGCTCGTCGAGCGAAGGCGCTGAGAGGCTGGATCAGGCCGCCGTATAAACGGTAACGGCCTTGCGTGGAGCAAACTTCCGTTTGTAATACCCGATGGTGAGGACGATTGCGGGGACACCAATCGCTGTCGGCCAAAGCCACACAATCATGCCGGCGTGGGTGAAGATGCGGCTTAGCGTGACCACCGAAAATGCGGACCATGCGGCGATGTAGCTGCCGATGAAGTTGCCGAGATGGGTGTACCACCAGAACATCTTGTCGGTGGGTTTGAAGAGGAACTTGCGGATTTCGACGTAGGCTGCCCGCATTCCGATGATGCCGAAGACTATGGACACAACACCCATTCCCTGAACCCACTGGGGACGGACTACACCCAGAATTGCCAGGATGGCGCTGGAGGTGAAGGTGAAGATTGCAGCGAACCAATCGATGAAGTGGGCGTTACCACCG
>JAYVZU010000452.1:0-3848 GCA_043783075.1 Rhodanobacteraceae bacterium | reverse complement strand
CGTCGGCGGCGGTAGAGTAGAGGCCGGAGGAGCCGGCGGAGTTCTGGGTGTCGGTGCAGGTGCCTTCGTCCTTCCCGCCGAGCATGAGGCGCTGGCATTGCGCGGCGTTGGGGGTGAAGCCGGTCTCTTTCATTCCAAGAGGCAACGTCGTTCGTTCATAGAGCAGCTTGGCGTAGGGATTGTGGGCGGCCTTTTCGAGGGCGTCGCCGAGGAGGTCGAAGCCTGCGTTGCTGTAGAGGGCGGTGGTTCCGGGGTTGGTCTTGAGGATTTGTTTGGGGAGCCAGTGCCAGCGGTATTCGAAGTCGGGGAAGGTGAAGTGCGGGGTGCCGTGGGGCGCGCGGCCGACTTCTCGGGCGAGGCCGGAGGTGTGGGTGGCGAGGTCGGCGAGGGTGATGGGGTGGCCGGGTTTGGCGGGGACTTTTACGGCTTTGGACGGGGCGAACTTTTGGAGGGGGTCGTCGAGGCGGACGAGCTTTTCGTTGGCGAGCTTGATGAGGAGATCGGAGGCAAAGATTTTGGAGAGCGAGCAGAGACGCAGGATGGAGGTTTGGGTGGGGACCTGCGCGGAGCCGGGAGCGGTTTCTCCGTAGCCGTGGAAGAAGACCTTGCCGTCGCGGACTACGACGAGGACCATGCCGGTGGATTCGGATTTGGTGAAGAGATCGTTGCCGAGGGCGTCGGCGGATTGGAGGTCGGGCAGGGCCTGGCCGTGGGCTCGCAGCGCAAGGGAGAGCGCGAACAGAAGGGCTGAGAGGTAGGGGGAGCGCACGTCTCTAGGTTAGCGCAGGGTTGGGTTGTGGAGCCGCGCGGAGGACCTGCGATAGCAACACGGCGATGATGATGATTCCGGCCAGGCCGGGGAGGACGCGGAAGTAGAAGTGGAAGTAGATCAACTGGTCGAGGGCCGGAATCGAGAGAGCGTGCTCAATCTTAACCTGCAGCGGGATGACCTTGATGGCGGTGATGATGAAGGATTCGGCGTAGAGCGCGGTGGCGAGGACGATCAGCAGCCGTGACATGGCGGGATGGTGCAGCCAGATTGTGACGATGCTGGTTACGAATCCGAGGAGGACGAACGGGACAAGCCAATGTTGGGCTACGCTGCCGACCGTGCTGTGGACGATGGCGAAGGCTTCGGGTGGGATGAAGCGCCAGCTGTCATATTGGAAGCCCTCGCCGATGCCGGCGCCGGTGGCTCCGAGGTAGAGGACGAAGAAGAGGAGTGTGGTGGTGTTGCGTAGGGTCATGTCGGCTCCGGCAAAGGCGGTCGGGCTTTGCCCGATGCCCATCTTAGGTCCGATGGTGCTGGACCGAAGATGGGGCACAGACTTTGGAGATTTGGTTAGGTGAAGTAGTGGGGGATGAAGCTGCTTAGGTTATCGGTGATGGGGCCGGAGGATTCGCGGATGCCGACGCCGGAGCAGTCCTGATCGATCATCCAGACACCAAGGATGGGGTAGCGTAGTTCGCCGGCGGCGTTGGGGAAGGTGACTTCGGGTGCGATGGCTTGACGGATGAACGGGCCGGAGCCGTAGGGGCCGGGGGTTTCTACGGTCTGCGAGTTGGGCCGGATGATGGAGACGTTGGCGCCCTCGCGGGAGTGGAGGGGCTTTCTAACGTAGGAGGAGAGGGGGCTGGCGGTCTCGAAGTAGGCGGGGAGCAGGAGTTCGTGGTTGGGGTAGAGCTCCCAGAGGATAGGGAGGATTCCTTTGTTGGAGAGCAGCATCTTCCAGATGGGTTCGATCCAGGTCATGGACTGGTAGGTGTCGAGCGCGGCGGGGCCGAATTCTTCGGCGAGCATCGCCTCCCAGGGGTAGAGCTTGAAGATGGAGTGCATCTGGTTTTCGTCGAAGTCGGTGTCGACGAAGCAGTGGCGGTCGGGGTTCCAGCCGATGTCTTGCAGCGGGATCTGGCGGGTCTGCAGGCCGGCCTGCTCGGCGGTGTCGCGGAGGTAGGTGACGGTGAGGAGGTCTTCGGCGGCTTCTTTGGCGCTCTGGGGATCGGGGTCGTCGAACTCGAGTGCGGCGAAGTAGACGGGCTCGGTGAGGAACTCCTTGACCTCTTTCCACTTCGCGATGAGGCGGTCGTGGATGGAGTTGAACTGGTCGCGCTTGTGGAGGAAGGAGGTTCCAGGCAGGGTTTCGGTGACGTCCTCCATCCAGGCCCACTGGACGACGGAGGCCTCGAGCAGCGAGGTGGGGGTATCGGCGTTGTATTCGAGCAGCTTGGGCGCCTGGCCGGAGGTGGCTCCGCCCCATGAGATGTCGAAGCGTCCGTAGATTGCGGGCGGCTCTTTGTTCCAGGCCCACTCGATCATGGGGACGGCGGCGGGTGGGATGTCGAGTTCGTGGTAACGCTGCTTGTCGATGACGTGCTGTGCGGCGGCTAGGCACATCTTTTGGATCTCGTTGCCGGCGGCTTCGAGAGTGTCGATTTCAGCGGCGGTGAAGCGGTAGGCGGCGGACTCGTCCCAGTAGTGGTTGGGTGCCATGGCGGTTGGGGAGTGGTAGGTAAGGCCTTGCTCTTCGACCTTGGCCTGCCAGTCTGGACGCGGGGTGAGGGTGATTCTCTGCATTATTCTCCTCCGCTGCTGCCGTGGCCGGACTCGCCGCCGCCGCTGTGGGTAGTGCCGAAGCCTCCGCGGGTGGTGCTGGAGGAATAAGAGTGACCGGCGAGTGGCGCGTAGTTTCCGCCGGTGACCGGGGAGCCGAGGCCGTAACCACCCATCCCGCCGTAGTAGAAGCGGTAGGGATAGTAGAAGCCGCCGGTAGAGTTTCGGATAGGCTGCTGGGAGCCGGTGTTCTGGCAGAGGTTATCGGCGACGACACGGTTTTGCTCGTCGACGCAGCGCTGCATCTCGGGCTTGCGACATCCGGTGGAGACCGAGAGCGCAACGGCGGCGAGCAGGGGGGCGGAGACTTGGAGCGAACGCTTCATCCTGATGCAAGGGTAGCAGGGGCGAGGAAGTAGGCGGTAGGGAATAGGGAGTAGGAAACGGGTTGGGTAATGGGGCAGCGGAGTTAGGTGTGAGGGCCGGAGATTTACCCAGCCCGTTGGGCTGGGCTGGTATGCGACGGGCCTCCGGCCCTTATTTGATCGAGTCGATTTTTGCTTTAGCTTGTCGGCCCATTCGGTGCGGGCGTCGGGTTCCATTGTGTCGATGATGGCGGCGGCGGATTGGTAGGCTTGGCGCGCCTCTTCAGGGTGGTGGTTGGCGGCGAGGGCGTCGCCTAGCGCAAACTGCGCCTGCAGACTTTGCGTGGCTAGTTGCACGGTGGTTTGGGCTTTGCGGATGGCGTTTTCGATGTCGTTCTTTCCAAGGAACTGGCCGGAACGGGAGACGTGGGCGGAGGCCTCAGCGAGGGGGATCGAAAAGGTTCCATCAAAGACGAAGATGCCGTTCTGGATGAAGTCGACCGGCTGGACGGAGCGGAAGGATTCGTAGGGGTTGAGGACGCGGGAGCCGGTCTCGAAACCGTTGACGGTGCCGGCGCTGATGAGGACGGTTCCGTGGATGACGGGCGGCGCGTCGATGAAGTCGCCGTAGTAGGTGGCGTCGGGCGTGGGGAGGAGTTTGCAGGGGATGCTGTAGTCGGACGGGAGAATGGCGGTGGCGGCGAAGTAGGCGATGTAGCAGTCGGTGATGTGGTGCTGGCGGAGGTAGTCGGCGGTGCCGATGAGTTGCTGCGCCCAGTCAGTGTTGGAGTCGGAGAGGTACTTGTAGGTCTGGGTGGGGCCGCCCCAGGCTTCGTTGGAGTAGGACATATAGTTAGGCGTGGCGTGAACGCTGGTGACGACGTGGAATGCGAGGAGGATGCCGATGGCGATTGCCCAGCCTCGACCTCGTC
>JAYVZU010000451.1:0-3849 GCA_043783075.1 Rhodanobacteraceae bacterium | reverse complement strand
AGCAACTCGTAGTTCGCTGGTTCGACCACACAGTCGCACCGATGTTGCTGTTTGCGTGTGCAACTCCGATCACACTCGTGCTCGCAGTTGCCAGTTGGTACGGAGTGGAGCGGCACTTCCTCGCACCGGCGCGCCGAAAAGAGACGGTAGCCCACGCACTTAGTGTTTAGAGCAATTGCCGCGATGCCACAAAGTCAACCCACCCACAGCCGTCATTCTGGCGACGCCAGAATCTCCGTATTTGTCTGTCGGCCAGTGGTACATCTTCGCGAAATTCGCTCTACAGACAGGAATCATAGATCGCAAGTATTTGATCGATCTTGCAGTTCCAGTCGAACTCCCGCTGCAGTCTTTCCCGACCAGCTGCCCCCAGCGAACTGCGAAGATCGGGTGAATCCATCAGCTGCTGCATAGCGTCTGCAAAACCGGAAACCATTGCTACGCGGCTGGTGGGCGCGACCAATATTCCGCAGGTCTCGTCGAGATAATCGGTCGGTCCACCCCACTCGGTTGCGATCACCGGGCGGCTCATTGCCATGGCTTCGAGCACTACCGCTCCGCCGCACTCGTAGATGCTCGGCAGTACAAGCGCGCAAGATCCAGATAAAGCTTGCGCGCATTCTGCCTGAGTCTTCCAGCCGAGAAAGCGAACGCGCCCCGAAAGGCCAAGGAGCTCGCCAAACTCCCGCCACGCCTGTAACTTGGTGCCGTCGCCGATGACGTCCAGCGACGCATGTGGCACCGCGACCAGGGCTTCAAGAACGATGTCCAGGGCCTTCCAGTCGACCAGCCTCCCAATAAAAACGAACCTGTCGGAATTCATTGTTGACGCTTCGGACAGGTTCCACTGCGACGTATCCACGGCGTTCTCCGGGAGTTCGATGATCATTCCGGTCAAGTTCGAAGGCAGTGCGTCGCGGGTGCGCTGGTTTGCGACCAGCACGACGGCCGCACGGCGTTTGCCGGGGAAGATTCCATTGACTACGTCCGTAAACGATCGGCCGAACTTGATGAGGAGACGACTCAACCCGGACTCCGCATCGCGAAACGCAGGTGGGTATTCCATCCCCCCATTCAGTGGCCCGATGACGACCGGGGCACCAACATCGTAGAGCAGTGAAGGGAATCGCGGCGACACCGGAATGGGTTGATGAATGACGCACTGCTTGGTCACGAGTCCACGAAGAATAGTGCGCTGGGCCACCTGGGTTAGTAGTTGGTTGGCGAGTCCAAAGGTTGCCTCTGCGATTCGATGCGGAAGGAGCTTGCCTGCGCGATAGAAAAGCTTCTGCAGTAGTTGGTCTTCGACGAAGTGAAGGTGCTCATGGTCATGGGTAAACAGCTCCTCCATTTCGTCGCGGGTGCGGGCGTGGACAATCAGGTGAGCGTCAATGCCGCGTGCTCGAAGCAGGCGGAAGTAGTGGTAGGGGATGATCGCCTCGCCGCCATAGCGCGTGGAGGCGTTCTCGGCCACAATCAGCACGCGGATCGGCTGTTCGCTCAACTCGCCTTCGCTCCGAAGATGCGATAGTAGCCCAGCTTGTAAAGCATCTGCTTGGCGCTTTGTTCTTTCTCGTACTGGGCGGGAGTGAGCTCTATGAATGGGCGGAGCAGGCTGGGGCTGACCACGCCGTTGCCGCTAGCGGCCAGATGAGTCGCCGCGAATCCGGGCACCCACCACTTTGCTTCTCCGCCAGCATGAAAACACTTCATCGATCCCCATGGCTCGGACGCGAGGATGCTGTCCCCGGATGCGCCGAGCTTGCGCCGGATGCGTTTGGCCTGGGTGCGATGCCAGCATACCCACGCCTGCGGATCCAGATAGCCGCCGCCTTCGCGCATTGCGATTGCTGCCCAAACGATCGCTTCGACATGCATCATGCGCGGCAGATTCGGGGCGCCGAGTTTGCCCAGCATCCAATCAATCCACTCAAGATCGCTGCCGCAACGCCAGTGTGAGACGCCGATGTCTACATGGCGTGCGAGCTTGATGCCGACAGACATCGCGGCTCGTACAATCTCGGGCGGAAGCAAGCAGTTGGGACGCTGCCACATCAGACTCAGACCTGTAGTCGGAGTCTCTTCAAACAGAAATCGATTGGGGAAGTAGAGGTCTGGATCGAGCAGGACCATCTCTTCGCCAGGGATGTTCAACAGCAATGGGTCTGTTACCTTGCGCCAGCATGGATGTCCATGTCGAAAGGCGCGGAGATTGGGGAGTCCGCCAAACAGTTCTGCCTCAGCATCATTCATCTGCTCTTCAGCAGTGACACTCCAACTATGGCGGGCATCTGGATTTAGCTCGTGGACCGCTAACGCCAGGGCCTCCGCATCGGCTGACGAATCTGTGACAAGATGCAGGTTAATGGGAGCCACAGAATTGCGAAACAGGCTCTCAAGCGCTGCATGCGCATAGCTCAGGGAGCGTGGGGACAGCACCATGTAGAGCTGTCTATGTTGCGTGGTGGGCATCATCGGTGAACTCACGATTTCGCAAGTGCATCACGCAGACTATTCGCAAGCGTATCAATGTTGGGCTCCAGAAAGATCCGCTCATGGTCGCCGGGCAAGTCGTGGACTTCTACGCCCTGCTTGAAGATCGCACTCCAGCCGAGGTCGTATTCACCCTCTTCTTCACCTTGATAGCTGGCCCGGAACAGGACCAGACTCCCGTCGTACGGGCGCAGCGTGTAGTTCTGAACTGCGACGTAGTTGATGTCATACGCGCTGCGCATAAACGCCGGAACCTGTTTGATGTGTAGCGAGGCGGCAGCCATGCAGGCAAATCGGATGGCCCGCGTGCTCACCTTTTCGTACACATATTTCAGTCGCGCAGCCCACGTCAGGTTCTCGGTATTTCCGAAGAAGCGGTTTACGCGGCGGTTGACCTTGGCTTGTACCGGGGTCAGCCTCGCCAGTTGCACTTCATAGTCCTTGGACTTCGCGTCGATCATCCCAACGAGCGCGACTTCTTCGCCCGCTGCTCGCAGTTGGTGCGCCATCTCCAGCACGACCGTGCCGCCGAACGAGTACCCCAGTAAATGGTATGGTCCCCTGGGCTGCAGCTTGCGAATATCCGCGATGTAGTGAGTCGCCATGTCCTTAAGGTGAAGCAAGGCAGGTTGATTTGCAACGAGCGCCTGCGACTGAATTCCATAGACCGGCTGGTCGCAACCCACGCGCATCGAAAGCCCGTAAAAGTTGACGACGTTGCCGCCAACACCGTGAACGATGTACACCGGTGGGCGCGTGCCGTTGGGCTGTAGCGGGACGAGCGACGAGTCGGTATTCGGCGCAAATCTGGTTCGGATTAGCTCCGCGATAGACTCAATCGTGGCAGCCGTAATAAGGCTCGCGAGTCCTAGCTCCATCGCGTAGACGCGATTCATCTTCGTGATCAATCGGAGGGCGGCAAGAGAGCTGGCACCGAGCGCGAAGAAGTTGGCGCGGACGCTGATTCGAGGAATTCCAAGCGTGGATTGCCACATATCCGCCAGCTGGCTTTCGATAATATCCTGCGGCTCAAAATACTCATCATCTGTCGAAATCGTGAAATGAATCCGATCAACGCCTGCCTCGCCCGAGGCGCTGGGCAGTGCCTTTCGATCAATCTTGCCGTTTGTATTTCGCGGCAGTTCAGCCATCGTCATAAATACGTCAGGAATGACGTATTCCGGCAGGCTCTTGCTGAGGGCGATGCGAACCTCGCCAACCAGATCGCTGCAAAAGGTCTCCGTCGACGGGCCGACGGCCAGGTATGCGACGAGCGTAGCGACTCCGTTTGCCGTTTTGTGTTGTGTAACGACGGCTTCCCGGACCTTTGGGTGTTGCATGATCGCGCCTTCGATC
>JAYVZU010000450.1:0-3852 GCA_043783075.1 Rhodanobacteraceae bacterium | reverse complement strand
CTCTAGAGCACGACACACTCAACGACACAAATCTGTCGTTGAAATCTCTGCCCATGATCAAAGGATTTGGAAAAGTATGGGTTGAGCACTACCGACTTATCCATGCAAACTGTTGATAAATATAGGATTTATCGTATTCTCGTGTTACTGTTGCCCCCAAAGTTGCCCCATCCAACTCTCCCTTGCTATGACTGAAGCCTCTCGGGGCGAGAATATTTCAGGACTGGGTCAATCTGATCGACCGTCGGTTCTTTTGAACAACGAAACCCTGTCATCGAAGAGGTGGAGCCGGAGTCGGGCTAATCACTCCAGGATTAACTTCTCTCGATGGAGACACCGCACCGCACGGAGCCTCACAGTTTACGGAGAATTCGGCGTCCATAATCCCGCATAACCTGTCGATTCTCTTTGGAAGCGTTGCCTCTGCTTCAAGCATAGCTTGGGATAATCCGTCACACCCATTGCCAACCTTGCAGCCGATTATCGAAGCCTAACCGGCCAATTCAAATTATTTGCTGCCTACAGTACCGGGTTATTCACAGCATTCCTATACCTAACGGGTCCTATTTGTACCTGCTTGTACGTTTCGTGTCGCATTTTTCCTGTTTGGCTCCGCATCGAAAATTGCTGATTCCTATACAAACGAGGAAGCAATCATCGTCACACAGGAGCCAGCAGTGAATAAGAGAATCCTCAGACTTCCAACAGTTAAACACCTCACGGGGTTGTCGGGCAGCAGCATTTATCTCAAAATCTCCCAGGGAACATTCCCAAAGTCCGTTTCCTTAGGAGCTAGAGCAGTGGGTTGGATGGAAAGCGACATCGATCAATGGATCGATAGCTGCGTTCCACGTTCGTAACGTCGAGAGGTAGCACCACCCTAGGTTTGCACCATGCACCAAATCCCCTTCCAATTAGTGCAGATGGCCGTCGACGCAACTCCACCGCAGGTGGGCGTTTGAAACCATGCTTTCACCTTACCCGAGTTGTCGGAGACGACTGCCCTTGAATCGACCTGTGTCTGGAATCACCACAGCACCTAATCGGAGTCCGATTCTGCCCGGCCTACAATTACGAAGGTTCGACCTCAGTATCCAGCAATATGGTGACTACTTCGCTGGCTTTGAATGGCAGATATTCGGAACCTGTACCTTCAAGAGCGAGCTTGTCAGGCCAACGCTCGGACTATTTAGCAAGTTCAATGACTGTATCGGCCGTCGCATAAGCGCTCGCGTTGCGGCGATTGCAGTGATGGAACGCACCTGGTCAGGGTTGGGGAAACCGGGAGTTCGTCCCCACTTCCATTTCGTAATGGCCATTGCTCCGCACCTTCTCAGCAAACTTACTTTGGCAGCAACAGATATTTGGCAGAGTGGGTACGGCCATATCGACCTTCGCACCTACGACTCGAAGCGGGGAGGGACCCATTACATCGCAAAGACCGCAGCCAATCCCGATTTCGACTTTTTCATGAGGAACACGAGTCGGATACCTTACAACGGACCGGCTGACCTGTTCGAAAACGCCCAGACCAACTCCGTCGTTCCAGCCCACTTTAAGAATCGGGTGACTGGAAGCACTCTGGTTTTACGCTGAAGCCGTTTCTCCCAAAGGATTCGCACAGGCCGAGGCTGTGAGTGTTTGCATAGTGAGGGTCGTTGTGAAAGGTTCAATATCAAGCTCGCATCAAATCTGCGGTGTGACGCGGAACAGCAACGTTAGCAGGGTGATGCGCAGATTTGACTTACGACATTTGCATTAATAGGTGTCTGAAAGCTGTCTACTCCCGCGAGCGCAGTAGGAGATCGGAGCACTCAATGAGCGATAGGCTAATCTGTCACGTTTGGAAGTCATTCCCGACGGGTGGTCCGTGCCGCACTGTGATGATGGCAATCGCCGAGTCCGCAAGCGAACAGGGGAATTCAGCAAGACACATCCGGGACTTGGCAGCGGTATGTCAGCTTTCCCAGTCGACGGTGTTCGTTGCGCTGAAGGCCCTCCGCAAAGAACGCTGGATCATCACCGATCGAGTTCTTGGACAGGGTGGAACGCTCATTTTCCAGATCAATACCTCAAAGCTTGCTCGTAACTAGCGCCACGTCATGGGCGGATGTCGTGGCTGCTGACCTGCTCCGACACCTTTTATGGTTGTCACTGGCCCTGCGCAGCCGGCCCAAACGTTCTACGCTGAATCCTCACCATGCAAGTGATTTGAAGTCGCTTGCTCGCATCGCTATGCCGTCGCTACCCTATCGCTAGGCGACACCACACCGATAGACTTTGCCGAACCGAGTTACAACGCTTACCGTACGCTCACCGTTCACGATGCGTACGGTGAGCGTACGAAATTTACGGTCCCTATATTGCGTCACAGCGAGCTGCTTCGACACCCGTGTCCACGATTGTGCGATACGAGACATAGCCACCCTGGATCAGATACTGCTCGTGGGTTCAGTCAATTGCCGCTAGACTGACAGACGGAGACTTCCATGAGCCATGACCTACCTGAGTTGCCGGTTTGCGTTCACCTTGGCTACCTCGAAGACGCCGCCATCATCACCTACATCCGGCGAGCTAATTCGCGATTGCGTTTCATCGGGCCGGGATGCTCCAAGAATGTCGCCGATGCGCTGGCGGAGAGCTGGCGAAAGTTGGGGCCAAACGCCGTCCAAGTGGTACTCGACGCTGACGCGGAGCTCTGCCGTCTTGGATTCGGCGATGGCGATGCGATCAAGCTGCTAGTTGAGGTGGCAGGCGACATTGGTGGGTCTATCCTCTGGCAACCGGGGGCGCGTCTGTGCGTGCTTGAGGTGGATGGGGAACGTATCATCTTCCCGCCCACTCCCAGACTCGTTGAAGCGGCGTCCGCATCCAGCTCTGAGATTCTACTTTCACCCAAGAACGAACAAACAGCTGAGGACCAGATTCTGTCGCCGCGGGATAAGCCTCTGCGTGCGCTCACTCAACGTGGGGTCGACGAGGTTTGCGAGGATCTCAAGCACACCCCGCCCCAGCCTTTCGACCTTGCTCGTCAGGTTCGGGTAGTGAGCACTCAGTTCCAATTCGTGGAATTCGCGCTCGAGAACGCGGCTTTGACTCGGAGACGTGCCAAGATCCCGCCAGAATTACTCGGCCTCACGAACGGAGATGATGAAGCGACGAAGGACCTCCTGCACGCCAGTTTTCAGCTAATTGCAAAAGGCGATGAAGTCTCCGGCGAGGAGCTATCGAAGCGGCGCCACGATATTGCAGAGACGTATCTAACTCCGATCAGCGACTACGGCAGCATCATTCTCAGAGAAAATAGCGAAGACTTCTGGAAAGAGGTTGGAGAACTGCGCGCACAGGTCACGAAGTTTCAGACAGAAGCAAAGGCAAAGCTCGCTGAGGCCATCGAGAGGAACTGCCAGACAGTAACCGACCAGCTCCTTCCCTTCGTCCAACGGAAACCGCCCAAAGCCTGGACCGCCACAATGGGCCCCCACGCAACTGACAAACAACGTAGAGATAAGTTGTCCACCGTTCTTCGAGCGGCTTTCGGCAATGCAAACGCTCACCTCACCAAGATGCGAGTCAAGGTCGTCGTGAAGAACGTTACGGTCGACATGCTAAACGACGAAGAGTTTCGGACCCAGGCCTTGAAAAAGGGTTTGGACATCACATCCAAGTACGAAGAGTACGAGGCAGCGCGTGCCCGCAGCACCAGCTCAGGTACCACACCACACGGATGACCTTTTCCCCTTTTGGGTTGGTCTGCGATACTGCTCCCTAGGTAACCACGATGAACGCAGTTGAGATTGAGGCGGCGGTATCTGACCTTGCTTCCGCGCCGTACGACGCCGCCGAGTTCCC
>JAYVZU010000449.1:0-3855 GCA_043783075.1 Rhodanobacteraceae bacterium | reverse complement strand
TCAGCGCCGTCGTCCCTACTTCCTTCTCGCGATACTCTTCTTCATCGAACGGCAGCTTCTTCCAGGCCTCCAACTCGGCCTCCGTCGGCTGCTGAACTTTGTCGTACACATGCGGTACCAGGATCCGCCCATCCTCGTCCTTCAGCTTCGCAATAATCTGCGCCAACCCTATAAATGAGTTCGGCGCCGCGCCCCCGAAGATCCCCGAGTGCAGGTCCCCCTTCGCGCTGTTCACCTCAATCTCCGTGTAGATCATTCCGCGCAGACCAACACACAGTGTCGGCAACTCCGGCGCAAACATCTCCGTGTCCGAAACCAGCGCCACATCCGCCTTCAACTGGTCGCCATGCTCGCGAACAAACGCCGCAATGCCCTCGCCCCCAACCTCTTCCTCGCCTTCGATAATCACGCGCACATTCACCGGAAGCTGCCCACCATGCGCCGTCATCAGCGACTCCAGCGCCTTCACGTGCATCCACATCTGGCCCTTGTCATCCACCGCCCCACGCGCGTAGATGTTGCCATCCCGAATCTCCGGCTCAAACGCCGGCGACTTCCACAACTCCAGCGGCTCCGCCGGCTGCACATCATAGTGCCCATAACAAAGCACGGTCGGCTTGCCCGCCGCATGCAGCCAATCCGCATAGACCAACGGATGCCCATGATGGGTAGCGGTCGTCGTCTCAATCAGATGCACATGCTCCATCCCAATCCGAGTCAGATCATCGGCCACAAACTGCGCGGCCTTCCGCACATCCGCAACCCGCTCCGGATCGGTCGAAATCGAAGGTATCCGCAACAGAGCCTTCAACTCATCAACAAACCGCTCCCCATTACCCGCCGCAAACTCAACCGCCTGATCAACCGCCATACCCGCCTCCAAACCGTTTTGCCGTCATTCTGGCGCAGCCAGAATCTCTGTAGTTACCTTTGTTTTTCGTCATTCCCTAACAATTTTGTTTGTCATTCCGCAGCAAAGCGGAGGAACCTGCTGTTGCACTTGCCTTCTCTTCCCTCTTTCCTCTTCCCTACTCCCTGCCCTTAGGCCTTCCGCCCTCATTCCACTTCGGCACAAAATCACTCGTCGCCAACCACCGCACCGGCTCCACCAGAGACTGAATCGCGCTTGTCATAAATGCAATATCCAGATGCTCCAAATCATCACTCGGCTGATGATACGTCGGCGGCGTTCCCCAACCTGCAGCCGTATGGGCCACAACGCCCTTCAGCGCCAGCGCATAGTTATCCGACCGCTGAAAAAAGTGCTGCTCCGGATATGGATCAGGCCCCAGTAACCCGCCGTGCTCCTTCAACGTCGGCCCCAGATTCGACCGTTCCCATCCCGTCAGAAGCAACACACCCTTCGGCATCTTCGGGTCCTGATTACCAATCATCTCAAACTCAAGATTCGTCACTAAATCCTTCAGCGGCACAGGTGGATGCGCTCCAAAATAAGTCGATCCCACCTCGCCTATCTCCTCGCTGCCATAGCAGACGAACAGCACGCTACGCTTCAGCTTCGGACCATTGGCCAGCGCGTGCGCCAACTCCAGGACTGCCGTCGTTCCCGCCGCATCGTCGTTCGCGCCGTTATAAATCTGATCCCCCACGCCATCGCGAGCGCCAAGGTGATCGAGGTGCGCCGTCAACAGAATCGTCCCAGCGGCGGCATCCGAACCCTCCAGATACCCAATCGCATTGAATGTTTTATGAGTGTTCTTACCCGGCTTGTCCGCCACCTGGAACCGGGTACGCCCATTCGGCAGGGCAACGCCCTCAACGTCCGCCGACTGCAAATAACCCGTCATTCCAGGCGCTGGCTTCAGCCCATACCCGACGAACTCCGCCGCAACATAGTTTGCCGCAATCTCTTCCAGTCGCGTCGCACTCCCCCGCCCACCCATCGCATCGCTGGCCAGAAACTCCTCATGCGCCCTTACCCACTCCGGCTTCACAACCCAAGCCGCGTCCTGCGCCCCCGCAAAACCAGCCGCCAGCAAAATTCCTGCAGCCAACCCACGCAATCCAAATCTCATCCGCGACCCCTGATTCATCCCTCCATACTAGCCGCACCTTTACCCCCAATGGTGGACAATATCTCAATGACCCAGCCCACTTCACACTCCGCACAAACCTGGGATAGCTCCCGCTACGCCGTCAACGGCCGCTTCGTCGCCACCCTCGGAGCCCCCGTCGTCGCCCTGCTCAACCCCCAGCCCGGCGAGCACATCCTCGACGCCGGATGCGGCGACGGCGCGCTCACCGCACAACTCGCCCAATCCGGAGCAATCCTTCGCGGAGTCGACGCCTCCCTCCCAATGGTCGAAGCCGCCCGCGCCCGTGGCCTCCAAATCGACCATGCCAACCTGACCGCGCTTCCCTACAACTCCCAGGTCGACGCCGTCTTCTCCAACGCCGCCCTCCACTGGATTCCCGAGCCGCTCCAACCCGCCGCCCTCGCCGGAATCCATCGAGTCCTGCGCCCCGGCGGCCGCTTCGTCGCGGAGATGGGCGGCTTCGCCAACATCGCCGCCATCCGCGTCGCGCTCTCCGTCGTCCTCGCCCGCTACAACCTCGACGCCGAAACCTTGGCCGCCAGCTTCTACCCCTCCGCCGAACACTACAGTTCGCTGCTCCAGGCCGCCGGCTTCACCATCCAGACCATCGAAATCATCCCCCGCCCCACGCCGCTACCCAACGGCCCCGACGGCATGACCGTCTGGCTCAATACCTTCCGCAACGGTGTCCTCGACCTGATCCCGAACGCCGCAGACCGCGCCGCGGCCCTCGCCGCCACAGTCGATTTCCTCAAGCCCACCCTACAAGACGCCCCCACCAAAAACTGGACCGCCGACTACATCCGCCTACGCTTCCACGCCACCCGAAGCTAGTCGCACCAATCCACCGAGGTCATTCTGAGCGAAGCGAAGAATCTCAGTATTTTGCTCTTGCCTCGAGGTAGACCAAAGCTTCAGCCTTGGCACCTCAGGACTGTTACGAATCCGGGCTTCAACCCTGGAGTATGCCTTCTTTGGGCCAACCGAAAGGTTCAAAACCAACGGTTTCACATGGCCAGTGTGCCGCCGAAGTAGACCTTGGCAGGACCGCTAGCCGGGTGCCCATGTCTCTTATCTGAGACATGGGATCACAGTCCTCACCCCGCTACTCCAGTTTCTCTTCTTCCTGCCGGCCACTCGGCTCGCGATTCTGGTTCTGCGGCGCCAACGGACGCTTACTCAACTGAACCCGGGTCATATCAATCTCGGCCGCCGGAGCGTTTTGCGATCTTAGTGCCCCCGGCAGTTGAAGCTGGTGCATCGTCTCCGCTTCGCTAAGATGTCCGGCCCTCGAGTACTGCGCCACAGCCTTCTGCAGCAACTCCACCGCCCGCACAACCTTCGCAACCTCGCTCTCCACCGGCCCAGGATCGGGACGATTCTTCACATCCGCCAGCGCCGCCGTGAGATACCAGAAAGTATTGTTTAGTCGGGCGTAATACGGATTGCACTTCCTCCTCGCCTCGGCGGCGGCTGCTCCCGCAATCCAGTCGACCGTGTCGAGCGTCGGATCATCCGTAATCGTCGTCACGGCCTCTGCCGGAAACGCCACCTCGTGTGCACTAAATGTCAGGTTCAGCGTGCAGTTCCCATTCCACGTGATTGGCTTCAGATACACAGCCAGACTGTTCCACGCCGAAGCAGTAGCGTATTGAAAGGTCACTTGGTTGGCGACAATCACCTCACCGCCATCGGGGTTCTTGACCGTCACCGGTGTAGCAACCGTCACCGTAGTCCACGCGCCAATCGTCGTCGAACCGGGCTGCAGTCCTGCGATCGCCCAGTCGATACGCGCGTT
>JAYVZU010000448.1:0-3856 GCA_043783075.1 Rhodanobacteraceae bacterium | reverse complement strand
GCTCATCCTAGACTACAAGACCGGCTCCGCAACTCCATCCCAGTGGCTCTCCGACCGCCCCGACGCGCCGCAACTCCCACTCTACGCCGTCCTCTCCGAAGACGCCGAAAACCTCGGCGGAGTAGCTTTTGCACTCCTCCGCGCCGGTGACGATCTCGCCCTAAAAGGCATCGGCTCCCCCACCGTGCTCGACTCTCCGACCAGCAAAAACTTCGCCGCCACCCTCACCGACCAGCTTGAAGACTGGCATCGAATCCTCACCGACCTCGCCGAGGCCTTTGCCCACCACGACCCCATCGCCGCCCCCAAGAAGTACCCCCAGACCTGCGACCGCTGCTCCCAGCGAATGCTCTGTCGCCTGGATCCCAACACCCTGAACGCGACCGAAGAAGAAGAAGAGGAGACCGCAGATGTCTAACCTCCACCTCGTCTCCATCCCCATCCCCGACGCCGCCGAGCGAGCCCTGGCGCTCGACATTACCCAGTCCTTCCTCGTAGAGGCCCCCGCCGGCTCCGGCAAGACCGGCCTCCTCATCCAGCGATTTCTAAAACTTCTCGCCAGCGACACGGTCGACGATCCCCGCCAGGTCCTCGCTATCACCTTCACCCGCAAAGCCACAGCCGAGATGCGCGAACGCGTCCTCGCCCAACTCACAGCCGCCGCATCGGGTGCCTCATCTCAAACAGCATCACCGTTTGAGGTGGGGTTGCACGCGCTAGCCGCCGCAGTGCTCGCCCGCGACGCGCAACTAGGCTGGAATCTCCTCGACAACCCAGCCCGACTGAACATCCGCACCATCGACTCACTCTCCAACGAGATCGCCTCCGCGCTCCCGATCCTCTCCGGCTCCAGCGGTGCGCAGTCCCCCACCGACGAGGCGGCCCCGCTCGTCGCCGAGGCCGCCCGCCGCACCCTCATGCTCCTCGGAGGTGAAGACTCGGCACTGTCCGACGCGCTCGAACTTCTGCTGATCCACCGCGACGGTAATCTCGCCAACTGCGAAGATCTCATCGCCACGATGCTCGCCACCCGTGACCAGTGGGGCGAACTTGTCCCCCTCGCCACCCACCGCCTCACCGACCGCTACCTTGACGACACCATCCTGCCGCGCCTTGACGCCGCCCTCGACCTCGCCATCTGTCGTAGCCTTACCGGTGTTTCCAACGCTCTATCCCCCGCCACCCTCAATCGCCTCTGCGCCCTTGCCGCCGAGATGGGCCATCTGGACGGCTACGAAGACAATCCGTCACCCATCGCACCCTACGCTGGAAACCCAACCCCGCCCCAGGCCATCGCCGCCCACCTCCAACACTGGCAAGCCCTCATCAACCTACTCCTTAAGAAAGACGGCGATTTCTGGTCGCCAAAGGGCATCAACAAACGAACTATCAAGTTCCAGATCCTCAAGCACCAGACCCAGCAGCTCATCGAAATTATCGACAGCATCCGCGACGACTCCACCGCTGCCATCCTGGCCGGAATCCGCACCCTTCCGCCCGCCCAATACCCTCGCGACCAGTGGCCCGTCACCAAGGCTCTTTTCCGCGTCCTCGCCCGCGCCCTCACCGAGCTTCAACTCGTCTTCGCCGACCGCGGCGAGTGTGACTTCACCGAGGTCGGCCTCCTCGCGCGCACCGCCCTCCGCAACGACTCCGCCCTGGACGACCTCGCCTCCGCATCCGGCGCCCGCCTCCAACACCTCCTCGTCGACGAGATGCAGGACACCTCCTCAGGGCAGTACGAGTTCATCCAACTCCTGACCCGCCGCTGGGATGGCCACGGCCAAACAGTCTTCCTCGTCGGCGACCCCAAACAGTCCATCTACCTCTTCCGTCAGGCCCGCGTCGAACGTTTCCTCCGCACCCTCCACACCCAGCAACTAGGCGACATCCCCTTAACTACCCTCCGCCTAACTGCCAACTTCCGCTCCCAACCCGACCTCGTCCAGTCCTTCAACAAAGACTTCTCCGCAATATTCTCGGGTGCCCCATCTCAATCAGCGCCATCGATTGAGGTGGGGTCGACAACCATCACCTACACCCCCGCCACAGCCATCCGCACTGGCGCAGGCCAGCGCCTCTGGCATCCAGCCTCCATCCCCCACGAATCCGACCCCGCCTCCACCCGTGCCTACACTGAGCTGCAAGCAGATGAAATCCGCCAGATCATCGAAACCTGGCGCGCCAAACCCCTCCCCGAAGGCCGCTCGAAACCGTGGACGATCGCCGTCCTCGTCCGCACGCGCAGCGCCCTCGGGCCAATCATCACCGCCCTCCGCCGCCCCACACCCATCCCCTTCCGAGCCGTCGATATCGACACCCTCGCCGAGCGCCCCGAGATCCTCGATCTCCTCGCTCTCACTCGCGCCCTGCTCCACCCCGCCGACCGCACTGCGTGGCTCGCCCTCCTGCGCTCTCCCGTCTGCGGCCTCTCGCTCGCCGACCTCCACCGCCTCGCCGGCCACGACCCGGAGCGCACCATCTTCCAGCTCATGGACATCCGCGGAGCTGACCTCTCCGAAGACGGCATCGCCCGCATGGAGAGTGCCTGGCCCGTCATCGCCCACGCGCTCCAACAACGCGGAACTCTCCGCCTCTCCAGCTGGGTCGCCCGCACCTGGCGAGCCTTCGGTATCCCGGACTACCTCGTCGCCGAGGCACTCACCAACGCAGAGGCCTACTTCCAGCTCCTCGATCAGCTTGAACAACCCGGCCCAACGCTCGACCTCACCCGGCTCGCTGAAAAAGTGTCCAAGCTATACGCCGCGCCCTCCACCGAACCCAACGCCGTCGACCTGATGACGCTGCACAAAGCCAAGGGCTTGGAGTGGGATGTCGTTCTCGTCCCCGCACTGCATAAAACCAGCCGCAACTCTGAAAGCCAGCTCCTTGACTGGATCGAGACTCTCCCCGAAGACCTAATCGACGACACCATCGCGCCCGGCATCCTCGCCCCTATTTCGAATAAAGGGAGCGGCACACGCGAACTCAACGCCTGGATGCGTTCGATTAACGCGACCCGCGAGTCCGCCGAACGCAAGCGCCTGTTCTACGTCGCCAGCACCCGCGCCAAAGAAGAATTACACCTCTTCGCCACCCCCAAAACCAACAAGGGAGGAGACATAAGCATTCCAGCGGACTCGCTCCTGAAAGCCGCATGGCCGGCCGCCGAACCCCACTTCTCCGCGCCCACCAACCTCATCGCCATGCCGAGCCCAGCCCAGCCCTTAAGGCTGTCCCTCGCCGCCGCCGCCGCCGCACGCCAAATCCAACGCATCCCCCAACTCCTGCCTACTCTTCCCTCTTCCCTCTTCCCTCTTCCCTTTCCTCCCTTCCCCCGTCCCGAAGGCTCCTTCTCCGCGCGCGCCTTCGGCAACGCAACCCACGCCTTCCTCGAACTCCTCGCCACCCGCATCGCCTCCGGCTCCACGATCCCCCAACTTCTGGCCGAATTCCCCACCTGGCAATCTCGAATCGCTGCCGTGCTTCGCGGCAGCGCCCTAAGCCCGACCGAAATCACCCGATTCTCCGCCAATATTCTCAACGGCCTCAACAAAACCCTGAAAGACCCCGAAGGCCAGTGGATTCTTGCCCATCATCCCGAGGCGGCCAGCGAGTCTGCCCTCACCAGCGACGAAGCAACCCTGCGTCTGGACAGGACCTTCCTTGCAGGACCAACACCGCTTTCAGCTGGCACCACGCACCTGTGGATCATCGACTACAAAACGTCCACCCATGGCTCCGCCAATTTAGACGCCTTCCTCATCTCCGAAAAAGCAAAGTACGCCCCGCAACTCGAGACCTATGCCCACTCGCTAGACGGTCTGCACCCCATTCGCCTTGCTCTCTACTACCC
>JAYVZU010000447.1:0-3857 GCA_043783075.1 Rhodanobacteraceae bacterium | reverse complement strand
GATTCGCCGAGGCCGATGACGGTGGGTGGGGTGCCGTGGTTTGAGATCTCGATCGACAACCTGACGCGGGGGATGGCGCGGTCGCCGGATGGGCAGTTATGGCGGATGTATCTGACGTATGACGA
Source organism: Rhodanobacteraceae bacterium (assembly GCA_043783075.1). Classification (GTDB taxonomy): domain Bacteria; phylum Acidobacteriota; class Terriglobia; order Terriglobales; family Acidobacteriaceae; genus Edaphobacter. The sequence goes on along the minus strand of JAYVZU010000447.1, from coordinate 3,732 downwards.
GAAGCAGCATACGTTGGGGATGGTGAGTCGCGGGGGGAGCGGTGCGGTGAAGTACGCTTGGGAGGTTCCGGATGAGGGGCACATGGTGTTGAGTACGAGCGGGACAGGGGCGATGGTGATGCGGTTTCATCGGGTGGCCACGCCGGGGACGTATCCGCTGCTTACGCGCGGGTTTCATATGGTGAATGAGTGGGGGTTGGAGCGGTAGGGGGTGGGGTGCATAGGAGGGGTATTGGCTTCAAGAGAGAGGTGTGACAGACTTGCAGCTTGAGACCATCTATCAGGATTGATTTTCGACGACCAATACACGAGGCAAACGCTGCGTTTTCTCCATCGCCTTTTCGATTGGCAGCTCCGATTGTGATTCTAGACCTCATGGTTCTGATGATTGTCGATGTCCTTCGCGGGGTGTTGGGCAAGCGTGGTTTGCCTGCGGAATTACTGATCAGCTTCGCAATCTGTCCAGCACTGCGGGTGATTGCCGATTTGCTCGTTGCGGCCAGATTTCTCGCGTTTCGGGATGGAAGAACCTTTGAGTCTGTTCGAGTCTCGCCGCTCCTTCGATATCGGGGACTTGCCTCTCTGTTGATGGGATATTTGGGACGTCTCGTGGGGTGGTTTTTCGCATCTTTGGGGATGCTCTTCGTTGTCTGGATGGGTAAGGTGTTCATAGCTACTGAATTGCAGTTGCTTCATGGCGCAGCTGTACCCAAATACCAGCCTTCGGGAAGCTGGATGACTTACTTTTCAATTCAGTGCTTATTGCTGATTTGGTGGGTCTTCATGAGCCGCTATTTGCTAGCAACACCATTCTTGGCCATATCAAAGGGAAGCCACCTGAAACTTCTGCGAGAAAGTGCACGTCGCTCAAGGGGGTTTCGGTGGATGCTGGGACTGATATCTGCTACGGAATTTCTTGTTGGCACTTTTGTTGCGGAGACTGTTCTTAAAGCTGTTCGGCTGCACGTTTCGGAGTTCCACCCAATCGCTATCACCCTAGAGATTGTTGCGTCGCTGATTGGTTCGTTTGTGATGGCCTGGGTTTTACTGCTTCGTGTTGGAATCGCATTGCAGGTGTTTGGTGAAACATCAGAGTCCAACGCTCTGCTTGAAGAGGGCATACCTCAGGGGCTAAAGCCCGAGTTTTTGTGATCCCTAATTGCCAAGGCTGAAGCCTTGGCCTACCTAGAAGCGAGTGCGTCAAAGGGTGCGGAGGCGGTCGAGGATTTCGTTGGTGGGGGCGGAGTTTTCGAGGGCTTCGCGGGCGGTTTTGTTGCCGTCGGCGATCTCTTCGAAGAGATAGTTGATGGCTGTTTCCTGTCGCGTGAGGGCTAAGGCGGCTAGCAGCGTTCCGCGGAAGTCTGGGTCGCGGGCTTTCTTGTGGGTGGCGATGAGGAGGGTGGCGGCGGCTCCGGTGCGGGTTTCGGCGATGGCGAAGGCGGCTTCGGCGGAGGCGGCGTCGGGAGGGTCGCGGGGGTTGGGGTTGGTGAGGAACTTTGCGGCCCAGGGGATGGCGCTGGGGCCTTCGAGGCGCAGGACGCCGGAGTAGCAGGCGCCGAGGAGTTCGGGTTCGTCGGAGGCTAGCTCGGCGCGGAGGCGGAGGAGTAGGCCGGAGGCGTCGGTGCCGATCTGCTCTACGGCTCGTGCGGCGTTGACGCGGACGGGGAGTTGCTTGTCGGCGAAGAGCGGCGTGAGGTGGGTGAGGACCTGGGTGTTGGATAGGCCGCGGCATTGGACGAGGGCCATGGCGGAGAGGCCGCGGAGAGTTCCGGCGGTGTCGGATGGGCCGCCCCAAGAGCCTTCCAGTTGCAGGGTTTTCATTCCGGTGAGGAAGATTTCGGGCTCTTGATATTCGAAGTGCGAGAGGGTTTCGATGACGGCGTTTTTGGCCCAGCATTGCGGGTCGGACTTTGCGCCGTCGGGGAGGAAGCGGTCGAAGGCGGCTAGTAGCTCGGGGATGAGGGCGCGGTGGTTGTGGGAGGCGGCGAGCTTGGCGGCTTTGGCGGCGATGAAGTTGTTGCGGTGGGCGAGGGCTTTGCGGATGGGGTCGAGGGTGGAGGCGGGGTCGGAGGCGCGGAGGGATTCGAGTTGGGCTAGTTCGGCGTCGAAACCGCGGGTGGGGGCCATGGAGGAAGGATAACGGAAGCGGCGGTGACGGTCCCACTCGAGAGCGTTCATCCCCACCTCAAACGGTGGAGCTGTTTGAGATGGGGCACCCGGAAGGAAGTTGAACGACAAAAGCAGATCCCTGCGGGATGACAAAAAAAATGGGTTGGGTTAGGTGTGTTTCATGCGGGAGTAGAGGTCCTGGATGCGTTGGATGCCGAGGGCGGCTTCGGTTGGGTCGGGCTGCTCGGTGTCGTCGTTCCAGCCGGCATCGTCGCCTTTGCCGTTGAACTGGACTACTATGCCGTCGCGTCGGCTGAGGATGCCGAGGTTGCCGATGTAGAGGCCGTAGTTGAGCTCTGGCTGCACGGGGAGCCAGCTGATCTGGCCGCGGATCGGGGTTAGGGAGTCGTCGCCGAAGAGCTTGCGGGCGGCGTATCCGGTGCAGTTGAGGATGACGGGCTGGGGCAGCGATGCGAACTCGGAGGGCGAGGCGAACTCGCGGCGGACGATCTTGCCGCCGTGGCGCTGAAAGTCGTCGGTGAACTGGCGGATGATGGTGGTGACGTTGAACATCAGTTCGGAGCGGCGGCGGACCCACTGGTAAGGGAAGGGGTGGGTGCCGGCGGGGAAGTCCTGGGCGCGGGGGCCGAGGTCGGCGATGCGGGAGCCGAAGTTGACGAAGCCGATGGGGTCGGCGTCGATGTACTTCTGGTCTGCGATATCGGGGTGTTCGTCGGAGAGGTAGAAGCGGTCAGTGAACTCGATGGGATTGCCGGAGGCTCCTAGGTAGCGCTGGTAGAAGGCCCAGGAGGCGCGGGTCATCTGCTCCCACTGTTGGCCGAAGGCGGGTGTGGCGGAGTCGCGGAGGGCGATGCGGGAGAAGGGTGTCCAGGAGCCGGTGGCGTTGGAGGAGCGGGTCTCGGCGGGGAGATCTTTGGCGAAGATGGTGACGGACTTTGCGCCGGCGCGTTGGGCGAGGATGGCGGAAGTGAGGCCGAGGGCTCCGCAGCCGATGACGGCGACGTCGGTGAGGGCGGGGTCACGGCCAGCGAGGGCCAGGTCGAGCGCGATTTGGCCGGAGCCCCAGGAGAGCGACCAGCCGGAGCCGCCGTGTCCGTAGTTGTGGACGACTAGCTTGTCGCCTACTTTTTCGGCTTCGATGCGGGGGCCGATGGCGCGGAAGGGGCGGGTGCAGACTGTGATTTTCGTGAGGCGTTCTACGTCGGCGCGGAAGGGGGCGAGGGGCGGAACGGTCTCGAAATCTGGCATAGGCGGGTTTCGAACCTCGGTGGTCAGTAACGCGGGATGGTGGGGTCGATGGTGCGGGACCATTGGTCGATTCCGCCGGAGAGCGATTGCGCGGCTTCGAAGCCTTGATTGCGCATCCACATGGTGACCGAGAGGGAGCGCGCGCCGTGGTGGCAGAGGACGACGTAGGGCTTGTCGGGGTCGAGTTCGGCGTGGGCGCGGGAGGTGAACTCACTCATGGGGATGAGGGTGGCGCCGGGGATGGAGGCGGTTTCGGCTTCCCATGTCTCACGGACGTCGAGCAGGATGGGGGCGTTGGCGCGGTCTTCGCGGAGCTTGAGGTAGGCTTCGGGGGTGATTTCGGGATCGAGCATA
>JAYVZU010000446.1:0-3859 GCA_043783075.1 Rhodanobacteraceae bacterium | reverse complement strand
ATCTCGAAGTCGCGCCGTGGGCTCTCCATCGAAGTCGTCATCGCCACCTGCCCCGCTAGATGGAAGATCACATCCGGCTGCACGCGCTTGATCACCGCTTCCACATCAAACGCGTTTCGGATATCCCCGTGAAGAAATCCCACCGGGTTATGCTCCGCGCTCGAAAGCGTCCGCAGCCACGTCAGATTGGCCGCTGCGCCGTGCCGCGAGAGATTGTCGAACACCGTGACCTCATTCAACTCCGGCCCGTTCTGCTCCAGCAGATACGCCGCCAGATTCGACCCTACAAACCCGCAACCGCCCGTAATCAATGCCTTCATTTGCCGCTATTCTCCATCTCGCGCAACGCGTCTTTCTGGAACTTCCGCAGCTTCTTCAGCGTGTCCAGATACCCGAACGCGAACGCCACCAGCTTACGCTTGCTCTCACCAGCCTTGCGCCGCTCAAACGTCACGGGCACCTCTCCCACCGGCGCCGGCGGACGATGCGTGACACACCGAATCAGAATCTCTTCCAGTATGTCGAAGTTGTTCGACTCCAGCCGCATACCCTTCAGAATCTCCGTCCGATACAGCCGAAACGAGTTCGTCACGTCCCGCGCCGTCAGGTTGAACGCCACCCGAAACGTCAGGTTCACCACATACGACATCCAGATCAAAACCGCCGGATTCTCCGTATGGCCACCGTCGGCATAACGTGAGCCGATCACAATATCCCACTCCAGCCGCCTCGCCCACATGGACGCAAAATAGCTCGGATTATGCGACCCATCGGCATCCATGCACAGCAGATACTTCCCGCGAGCCTCCGCAATCCCCGTCCGGATCGCGTCGCCATACTGGTTTCCGCCACTGCGGTTCACATGCCGCGCACCCGCCGCCGCGCAGACCTCTTCCGTATCGTCCATCCGTTCCTGCGTATCGACAATGAGAATCTCGAAATCCGGCGTCAGCTTCGCCACTGCCTCGACGATCTTAGGGAGCAACGTCCGCAGCGAGTCTGCCTCGCGGTATGCAGGAATCATCACCGTCAACTCAAGCTGATCGCTCACGAACGCCCCGCATGAAGAACCGCCGCACCATGTCCAGCGCGTCCATGACGGTCGAGATATTGCTCCGGCTCCGTCACCATAAGCTCCGGAAACTGCGTCCGGGCTAACTCCCAAACCGCAAACGCCAGATTCGTCTGCGGAGCCCAACCCATCGACTGCGCTAGATGCGTATCCGCCACCAGGTGCATCGGCTCATACGGATGAAACGGCAATACCCCGAGTTCTAACTCCACCTCAATATCCAACTGGCGGCACACTGAAGCCACAATCGCCCGCAACGAGATCGACTTACCCGACCCGATATTGAAGATATCCCGCCCCGGCAGTGTACCCTCTTCAAGCACCATCACGATCGCCTCGGCCACATCCTGCACCGCGCAAAAATCCCGTATCTGCGTCCCCGGCGACATGGGAAACTTCTTCCCCTCCACCGCCGCGCGCAGCAGCGACGGAAACAGCCGGTCGCCACCATCGTGCAAGCCGGTAAACGAGAACGGCCGCACCACCGTCAGGTGCCGCTTCAAGCGCTCCGCCCCCGCGCGCAGCAGGCAATCCGCCGCCGCCTTCGAGGCTCCATACGGATGCAGCGTGTCGATTGGATCATGCTCCCGGCAAGGCCGGTCTTGCTCGGAGTAAACCAGCCCGGTCGACACATGGATGAAGTGGCAGTCCAGAATCTCGCACGAGACCTGAAACAGTGCCACCGTAGCCGAAACATTCAGATTGATCTGTTCAAACCAGCTAATCTTCGAGGGCCGCACGCCCGAAGCCGCGCAATGGATAATCGCATTCGGCTGAAACGCCAGCACCGCCCGCCGCGAAGCCTCAAAGTCCGCCATATCGACCTGTTCCAGATCGACATTCGCTAGATCGCCAAACAGCGTCTCATCCAGCGTCCGCATCAGCACATGCACGCGGGTTTTAGGGTGCGTCGCCCCCAACTGCCGGACGATGTTGTACCCCAGCGTCCCAGACGCGCCAGTAACCAGAACCCGAGCTAAGTGTGGACGTGGCATCTACGCAAGTCTAACGGTTCCATCAACTCCAGCGCGAATCCATCTCACTCCAGAACTCAGCTTATTAAGCAGCCATTCCCACCCAAGCACGCCGTCATTCTGGCAAAGCCAGAATCTCAGTAGTTATCGCTCGACCGGCAAGACTCTTCAGAGATTTCCAGCAAACGGATTAACAATTCGAACGCCGGCTATGTTCTGGCCTGCGTTCATGTCTTCTGAAAGAACCGTCGTTGCGCCTGCCTTTAGCGCCGCCGAAATAATCAAAGCATTCCAGAAACTGATTTTGACGATGTCTTCTATCTGAAATGCGGTGAACACCTCGGCTTGGGTAATGGAAATACACCATGCAGAGTATGTCGCCACAACTGCGCGGGCTTCATCCCGAAGCAAGGGTCTAACGCCTTTTCTCGTGGAATTGACATAGAACTCATGCAACACTTGCGGACTCAAGACTCCAGTCTCTTCATTCCAAAGTTCACGCAAAACAAGTTCTGCGATTTGTTGCTTCGGTCCCGCATCAACATCATGGGCATAAGTGAGGATATTTGTATCGACGAACGTTTTATCGCTCATGCAACTCGTCACGCGATGGCAGCTTGCCACCACCCATGTGGAAGCCGCGATCAAACAAGCTAAACGCCGAACGTTTGGCCGCTTCATACTCTTCGTCCTTGCCGACCAGCGCCTCGACCTGCTCCACGATGAGCGCACTGATGGACGTAGAACGTCGCGCCGCAATAACGCGCGCTTTTTGGATCGTTTACCGGGGAAGGGCAATCGTCAGATTTTGCTTGTCGACTTGTGCCATAGTCCCACCTCTATCAGAATTGGACTCTCTTCACGTGCAGTACGTGCAACACGTCAAATCTTCTGCGCCCGCTGCACTTCCAAAACCCCCGGAACACGCCGCAGGCTCTGCGTCAGCTTTGTCAGATGACGCACATCCACCGTCTCCACCACAAACTCCACCACCGCGTTGCCCTCCGGAGTCGCGCTGGAACTGCTCGACCGGATATTCGTCCCGTCGTCCGAGATGATCGCCGTAAACTCCTTCAGCATCCCGGCGCGGTCCTCACAGATCATGGTCAGCTTCACCGGATACCGTGTCGGCTTGTCCGCATCGCGCTCCTGGCCCCACTCCACCTGGATGCGGCGGTCCGACTCGTACAGCAAATTCTGGACATTCGGACAGCTTCGCGAGTGAACCGCAACTCCCTTACCTCGTGTGACATACCCGATAATTTCCTCGCCGCGAATCGGATTGCAACATCGCGCGCGGTACACGAGGAGATCATCCTGGCCCTCCACCTGCAGCGACTCCGACCCCTTGCCAAAGAACACCCGCTTCACGGCCTCGGACATCTTGGCCGTAGCGTCGGTCCCTTCGGCCTCCGTCGTCTCCACCGGCATGGTCGCGCCCGGCTCCAGCTTATTCAAGACTACTCGCGCGGAATATTTGCCAAATCCGATCGCCGCCAGAAGCTCCGGTTCCGTCCCCAGCCCGTAGTCATTCGCCACGCGAACATAGTCTGCCTCGGCAAACTTTGCGACTGAGACCTTCCACTTGCGTCCCTCGCGCTCCAGCAGCTTTTTGCCAATCTCGATGGCGCGCTCGCGCTGGTGCTCATTCAGCCAGTGCTTAATCTTGTTCCGAGCCTTGCTGCTCTTGGTAAACGACAGCCAGTCCCGCGACGGCGTATGACCGGTCTGCGTCATAATCTCGACCGTATCGCCGTTCCTCAGCTTGGTCCGCAACGGCACAATCCGCCCGTTGATCTTCGCCCCAATCGTC
>JAYVZU010000445.1:0-11630 GCA_043783075.1 Rhodanobacteraceae bacterium | reverse complement strand
CTTTACCTTGAGATTCCGCTTGGATCGGATGGCAAGAGCGTGGAGATGCTGTACACGCACTCTCTGCCGTGGGGCACGGGGTCTAACGACCTTGGTTTGGATCGCGGGCAAACCTCGCCCGGACGGATTGTGCGATTTGAACGCGTTGGGTCCAAGGTGTTGCTGGTCGAACCGAACGAGATGTTCCGCTCGTCGGCTACCGAAATCCAGGAGCAAAAGGCGGTAAAGACATCGTTTCCAACCTCCGTGCTGGCGGGGTTTATGGTTGCCGGACAGGGCGAGGGCGGCGTACTGGTCGATGCGACCGACTTTTTCCTACGCGACGCCCACGAGGTTGCATCGACGTTGGCGCGGATGCAGCAGGGAGCGTACAAGGTCGATCCAATGCGGTCGACGATTGACCTGGAATCGACCAAGGCATTCCCGAAGAACACCGAGGTAGAAGCTGCGTTGACGTTTGCATCGGACGCTCCTTCGGGGCGGCGGTCGTTTGTGGCGGAGGTGACGCCGGACGCGCATGCGATGACGATCCACGAGCACCAGTCGTTTCTGGAGCTGCCGCCACCTGGATTTACGCCACGCCGGTTTGATCCTCGTGCAGGCTACTTCCCTTCCTCATACCGCGATTACTCCGCCCCACTCGGCGAGGAGTTGGATCAGCAGTTCATTATTCGGCACCGCCTGTTGAAGAAAGACCCGACCTGCACCAAAGCCTGCGTGGCTGTGACGCCGATTCAGTACTACATCGACACCGGCGCCGCAGAACCGGTTCGGACGGCGCTGCTGGAAGGTGCTCGGTGGTGGGATCAGGCGTTTCAGGCGGCGGGTTGGGCTCCCGGAACCTTCAAGGTAGACATGCTGCCTGCGGGCGCAGACCCGATGGATGTTCGCTACAACATGATCACCTGGGTCCACCGCTACACGCGTGGCTGGAGCTACGGCGCGGCGATTACGGACCCGCGGACGGGCGAGATCATCAAGGGCAACGTGACGCTGGGCAGTCTGCGCGGACGGCAGGATTACCTGATCGCCGAGGCGCTGCTCAGTCCTTACGTCCAAGGCAAGACAATCACTCCGGCGAACGACCCGATGCTGGCGATGGTGCTACAGCGGATTCGGCAGCTTGCGGCGCACGAGACCGGCCACACTCTTGGACTTTCGCACAACTATGCGGCCAGCATCTTTCCGCATGGCGTGGACGAGACAGTCTCGGTGATGGAGTACCCGCACCCGTGGATCACGCTGGATAAGAACGGCGTGCCGGACCTTTCGCACGCGTATCCGGTAAACATCGGCGTCTGGGACAAGGTGGCGATTGACTATGGCTACCGCGAGTTCGCGCCCAAGGCAGACGAGCACGCGGCCCTGAACAAGATCCTTTCGGACAGCGAAAAAACTGGCCTTTTGTACATCACGGACGAGGATTCGCGGCCGTTTGGCAGCGCGCATCCGCACGCCCACCTGTGGGATAACGGCGCCGATGCAGCCGCAGAGTTGGAGCGGATTCTGACGGTTCGGACTGCTGCGCTTGCGAGATTTGGCGAAAACTCCATCAAGCCGGGGGCTCCGCTGGCGAAGATGGAGGATGTGCTGGTGCCGCTTTACCTGCTGCACCGCTACCAGGCGGAGGCTGCGATCAAGATGATCGGCGGGCTGGACTACCGGTACAACCTGCGCGGCGATGGGCAGCGGATGCCGACGGTCGTCTCGAACGAGGACCAGAAGCGGGCGCTGGCTGCGGTGTTGAAGACGCTCTCGCCGGAGACCTTGACGCTGCCGGAAGCTCTGCTGAAGATGATGCCGCCACGGCCGCCGGGCCTTCGCAAGAATGCAGAGTCCTTCCCTTCGGAGACTGGACTGACGTTCGATCCGATTGCCGCTGCGGAGTCTGCCGCAGACCTGACGCTGACGGTCCTGTTTGATCCGGCGCGTGCCTCGCGGATTATCCAGTACCACATGCGGAAGGAGCCGTCATCGCCTTCGCTGCGCGAGGTGATGGAAGCTGTGTCGAAGGCTACGGCGGAGCGGATCGACGGCGGGCACACGATGTCGTCGGAGGTGGAGCGGGCGGTTGAGTTCCGCGGGCTGGAGACGATGTTTGGCCTGGCGGTGAATCCGGCAGCCTCAAGTCAAGCGCGAGCGATTGCTCGGTCGCACATCAACGACCTGCTAAAAACCTGGACGACAACACCGCCGCCAACGGATAGCGCGGAAGCGATTCACCGCGCCGCAATGATCGAGCGGATAGACGAGTTTCAGCGTGACCCCGCGAAGTTTGTGCCGGCGAAGCCTGTGGAGGCTCCGCCGGGTATGCCAATCGGCGATGAGGAAGAGATGTAGGAGCATACTAATCAGAGAGGGAACCCATGGCCGCCGCGACCCAACCCGTCCCCGCACTCCTGAGCCTCGAAGAGTACCTGCGCACCAGCTATCACCCCGACTGCGACTTCGTGGACGGCTATCTTGACGAGCGCAACATGGGTGAGTTTGAACACTGTACGATTCAGATTGCTGTCGGTGCCTGGTTCTTCAATCATCGTGCAGAGTGGCAGATACGGGTCGTTTCAGAGTACCGCACCCGCGTTTCCGAATTTCGCGTTCGAATCCCAGACATTTCAGTTTTCTTTCAAGCGGATTCAGCGGAAAAAGTTAGGACGACTCCGCTGCTGATCGCAATCAAAATCATGTCCCCGGACGATCGTATGAATCGGGTAATCCGGCGACTTGAAGACTTTCTGGGGATGGGCGTGCGAAATGTCTGGCTGCTTGATCCCATTGAACGGGTCGCGTACACGCTGACCGTTGAAGGGCTCCGCCTTGTGGACGGAGCCCGTATCAACGTTCCTGATTCACCGATGTACCTCGATCTTCCCGAGATATTCTCCGCTCTCGACTAGCCGCTACTTCTTATCCACGGTCTCTGTCAAGAAGATATGGCGGGCACGGAACGGGTCGGTCTCAGCGGATGAGGTCCGATCCAAATTCATAATTGAGAACTTTTCCGGGGCGTAGGTGGGCCATTCTGGCAAGTCTGCGCCGTTTGGATTTCCGGTCTTGGCAAAATTCGTCCAGTACTGACCCATCTGGTCGGAGAGTTTGCGGTCTTCGGGGCGCCAGACGGCTTCGGGGCGGCAATCGAGTGTGCCGAAGACGTATTCGATGTCGTCGGAGTGGAAGGCGCCTGTTTCGACTTTGTGGTACTTATCGCCGGGCGACGGGAGCGAAAAAAGATAGCGATAGGTTGGGGCGTGGCCAGTTTTGACGTGTGCCTCCAGCCAGAGCCAGGTGGAGTGGGCGATGAAGCGGTCGCCAGCCAGGTCGATCGCAGACTGCACTGCCTGCTCGTCGGTGGCAGCGGGGTAGAGCGCGACGAACTTATCGGCGTTATCGCCAAAGTCTTTTGCTGCCTGAGCCTTGAAGGATTCAGACGTTGTCTTCTTCGGGGACATCACGACCAGAGCCTGCATCTCGCCGGCGTTCCATCCGGCCAGCAGAGGAATCTGCGCCTGTTTGCCTGCAGCGTAGATGTTCGGAACCGAATCCGGCAGGAAGTAGCCGTCGACGTCGGGGCCGAAGCGCGGGGCTGGCACCGTGCGAGATGTAGCCGCCTTGATCAGGTCGGCGTATGGAATCTTGCGGAGCTTCGCGATATCCGTCGTTGCGAACGCTGCTTCGGCAAACTTTGCGTCTCGCTCCTGTGTCTTTTCAAGTGAGTCGAAGCCGAGGGATGCGCTGGAGAAGGCTCCGCCGCTCTCGCCGATGGCTTTATGAATCAGACCTTTGGAAAGTGGCGACGCCATCTGCGCGCTGACGGAAAACGATCCAGCCGATTCGCCGAACAGAGTAACGTTGCCGGGATCACCACCGAAGCCTGCGATGTTGCTCCGCACCCACTGGAGTGCGGCGTTCTGGTCCATGAGACCGTAATTACCGGAGGCGTGATGAGGCGACTCGGCGGTGAGTTCAGGGTGGGCATAGAAGCCCAGGATACCGAGGCGGTAGTTCATGGTGACGACGATGACTCCACGCTGGGCGAGGAATTCGCCGTTTTGGCGGGCCTCGGAGGTGGTGCCAGCGGTGTATCCGCCGCCGTAGATCCAGACCATGACGGGTAGTTTGCCCGGCTTGGCGTTGACGGGCGACCATATGTTCAGCGTGAGGCAGTCTTCACTTTCGCCCGGATCGTGGTAGGTCATGTCCGGGAAACTGCTTGTCTGGACACAGCGGGAGCCGAAGTCTGTTGTTTTGCGCACGCCTTCCCATTTCGCGGCGGGCTGCGGCTCCTTCCAGCGCAGGTCGCCGACCGGCGGGGCCGCGTACGGGATGCCCTTGAAGGTCCGGATCTGGGGGCTGGTCGTCAGGACTCCCTGAACCGTACCACTAGCGGTTTTAACGATCAGGGGATCGGCGGCGAGTGCGGCGGAGGCGACGAGAGCGAAGCAAGCTGCTAAACAGATTGAACGACGAGCGATGGCCATAAATTTCCTCGTCAAAAAGTTATCACAGTGAACTGACGTTCGGCTCGGGTCGCAGCTCCACTACCAGGGCAGCGGCTCTTCGAGGTGGAAGAATCCGCCCGTGGCTCCGTCTTCCGGCAGAGTCGCAAGGTACACCGTGGTCTTTGCGCCATACGGGATATCGAACATGGCGGCCTCTGTGCCCATGTCGGTTTTGATCCAGCCGGGATGGGCGGAGTTGACCTTGATGTTCGTGTCGCTGAGGGCGGCGGCGAGATGGATGGTGTAGGCGTTCAGCGCGGTCTTTGACGAGTCGTAAGCAAAATTCTTGGAGTTGATCCCGGATGCCGAATCCGCCTGAATGTTGAGCGAGCCGACGATGCTGGACACGTTGACGATGCGGCCGGCGGCAGACTTGCGGAGCAGCGGCAGGAAGCCATTGGTCACCGCAATGACGGCGAAGAAGTTGGATTCAAAGGTGGAGCAAAGATCTGTCTCGGAGATCGTCAGGGTCGTATTGGTGCCGAGGGATTCCATGAGGATAGCCGCGTTATTGACCAGGATATCCAGTACGCCGAACTGCTTCTCGATTTTCGCGACTGCAGCCTGAATGTTGGCAGGATTCAGTACGTCGAACTGGATTGCGTGGGCATCAATTCCGTCTTGCTTCAGGGTCTGCGCAGCGGTTAGGCCCTTGGCCAGATCGCGGGCTCCGAGCAGGACGGTAATGCCGAGTTGGCCGAGTTGGCGGGCCGTTTCGAGGCCGATTCCCTTGTTCGCTCCGGAGATGAAGGCGATCTTTGGCATAGCAAATTCCTCTTTTTTGTTTCAGATGATCTTTGAGATGGGGAAGGTTCGTAAATAGAAGGGCTCATCTATGAGCTCTGAGTCTTTGAGCTGTCAGCTAACAGTAAAAGCTAATTCCTCGGTTGTCGATGCGTCTGCCCGCTGTTACGAATCGCAGAACGTTACACGGAACCCGGCAACCTCGTATACTCGCGAATGTTATGGCACTTGCCACTTCCCCAATCCGCGTGTTGGTTGCCAAGCCGGGGCTGGACGGCCACGACCGTGGCGCCAAGATCATCGCTCGGGCTTTGCGCGATGCGGGCATGGAAGTCATCTACACCGGTCTGCGCCAGACGCCGGAGATGATTGTGTCGGCGGCGATCCAGGAGGATGTGGACTGCATTGGGTTGTCGATTCTCTCTGGCGCGCATAACGTCATCGTGCCGCGAATTCACGATCTGCTGAAGGCGCAGGGTGCTGAAGATATCTTGCTTGTGCTCGGCGGGACAATCCCGGCGCAGGATGAACCCGTGATGAAGGCCGCCAGCGTGGCGGCTATCTTTGGGCCGGGGACGCCGTTGGAGACGACGATTGAATTTATTCGCAGCCATGTGAAGCCGCGCACCGTGCTGCCTTGAAGGAGTGACATGCACCCAATACTCGTTAGTGACGCCGGACCGATTCGTACGATTACGCTGAACCGCCCCGACTCACGCAACGCGCTGACACCGCAGATGCAGCGCGAACTCATCCAGGCACTGGATGATTCGGCGGCGACGAAGTCCGTGCGGGTGCTCGTGATCACCGGGGCCGGATCAGCCTTCTGCGCAGGGCTGGACCTGGGCGCACTGAAGCATGCGGAGAAGATACAGGTGACCTCCTCGCCCGAAGCGATGGAGCTTGCCGACAACGCGCACCGTTTCTCGCGGATTCTGCGGACCATCTACGAGCTTCCGATTCCAACGATTGCAGCAGTCAATGGACATGCGATTGGCGGCGGCACGGGAATCGCCACGGTGTGCGACTTTACGCTGGCCGTTCCGGAGACCAAATTTGGATATACCGAGGTCAGGATCGGATTCATCCCGGCAGTTGTGTCGCTGTATCTGTCGTTGCAGGTGGGCGAAAAACGTGCCAGGGATTTGCTACTGACCGGGCGTCTGTTTACTGCGGAGTATGCGCATCAGGTGGGTCTGGTGACGGAGGTGGTGACCGCGTCGGAGTTGATTGCCAGGGTGCAGGAACTGGCAGAGACGCTGGTTGCCAACTCCCCGACGTCGCTGCGCGATACCAAGGCCCTCCTTGCTGACGAGCAGCGGGACTGGCTGGATCGCGGGATAGAAATGTCGCTCGCAGCAAGCGTCGAGAGCCGCAAGACGCCGGACTTTCTCGAAGGGATTACCGCGTTCCTAGAGAAGCGAAAGCCGAAGTGGGCGGAATAACCGAAGCCTTCGATAGACTGGAACGATGACTGGTGAGACGCGGGTAAGGGTTCGGTACGCCGAGACCGACCAGATGGGCGTGGTCTATCACGCGAACTATCTGATCTGGTTCGAGGTGGGGCGGGTGGAGCTCATCCGCCAGATGGGGTTGGACTATAAGTCGATGGAGACGGAAGACGGCTGCAGCATCGCCGTCGTCGAGGCCAATGTGCGGTACAAGGCTCCGGCCCGGTATGACGACGAAGTGATCGTGCGGACGCGCATCGCGGAGTGTCGCGGATCGATTATCAAGTTCGCCTACGCACTGCATCGCGCGAGCGATAACCTGCTGCTGAGCGAAGGGTTTACGACCCACATTGTGGTCGATCGCACGATGAAGCGGACGCGCATGCCGGAGCGGTATGCGGAGCTGTTTCGGCGGGTGATGGCGGAGTAGGCTTGAACCGCCTTTTTGCTTGTCATCCCATAGGGATCTGCTTTGGCTTTGAAATTCAAGAGCAACAACAGATCCCTACGGGATGACAAAAAATTATTGAACTTTCAGTCCATACCGACGCGCAATATCCGCGCTGGTTTTGATTAGACTATCCAGCGGCATCAGGTCAGGCAGCTCCGCCCCAAGGCTCTGCAGCGTCTCGATCAGCAGCTCTGTCGGTATGTTCCCGACCAACGTGTCCTGTGCGAACGGGCAGCCGCCCAGGCCGCTGATGGCGGAGTCGAACCGGCGGCATCCAGCGTTGTACGCGGCGCGGATGAGGGCATCAGCCATGTCCGGGCGGGCGTGGAGATGGACGCCAATCTCCAGCGAATCGTGGACGGACATCACGTCTGCGACCAGATCGGCGACGAGCTTCGGAGTGGCCGCGCCTACGGTGTCGGCCAGCGAGATTTGGGTTACGCCGGAGTCAGCCAGCAAATCGCAGGCGTCGACCACTTCGTCGATCGACCATACGTCGCCGTAGGGATTTCCGAAGGCCATCGAGATATAGGCTACGAGGTCGGTTCCGGCTTTGAAGGCAACGGATCCGATGGCTTCGAGCGCTTCGAGCGACTCCTCGGGGGTTTGGTTTTGGTTGCGCTTGAGGAAGCCGTGCGAGATGCTGTAGGGGAATCCGAGAGTGGTGACGGCTCCGGTGGCAACGGCTCGCTCGGCACCTTTTTCGTTGACGACGATTCCGATGATTTCAACGTCGACGGGGGCGTCGAGATACTGGAGGACGAGTTCGGAGTCGGCCATCTGGGGGACGGCAGTCTTGGAGACGAAGCTGACAGCGTCGATGTGCTTGAAGCCAGCGGCGACGAGGACGCGGAGGTAGTCGGCCTTGACCTCAGCAGG
This sequence comes from Rhodanobacteraceae bacterium, assembly GCA_043783075.1. Lineage (GTDB taxonomy): Bacteria > Acidobacteriota > Terriglobia > Terriglobales > Acidobacteriaceae > Edaphobacter. The sequence continues at coordinate 3,606 of JAYVZU010000445.1, read as the reverse complement.
GATGGACCCGGGGAGACCCTGCCAGGCGTCGCGCGGACATTCGATAAGTTTGACCATGGTTCTATCCTTACTTGTTTCTTCCGGTGGGCGCCCCAGCGCTTCAGGTCTTGCCACACACTCAACAGGAACACGATTAGGACTGCCAAGTCCAGCAGACAGGCAAGTTGGTACCAGTCAGGCTGGCGCGGGAGCCAGGAGTTGCATGGCACCTCGACGGTGCGGGTGCCGGATTCGACGTAGACAGTCTGCGGGTGGATATGGCCGGGAAGGTAGCCGTCGCAAGGGTCGTATGCGTTGATAGCCCAGATGCGGAGGCCGAGTAAGATAATCGCCGCGAGAAGCAGGGAGAAGATCGTGCGGCGCGAGATCATTGGTGGATTTCCTCGCGACGTGAAGTCACGCGGTATCGGAGCCAGCGCCAAAGATCGCGAAGAAGCGAGGTCAGGAATCCGACTCCCGATATGAGCCAACCATAGCCATATACCTTGTCCTGAAGCGGCATCGAGTACCACCAATTGCAAGGGTCAAGTTCAAATGAATCTCCGCCTTGTATGTCCTGAACATAGGTAAACGTCGGTTGAGCGCGTGGTTCGTCGCTTTGAATCGTAGACGTCAGCGGGTGAGTTTTCTTCCATTCGCGACACGGCGCGCCTTCGACATAACTTCGAATCCAAAACGCGGCCGAGAATGCCAGAAAAAGCAAAAACCAGATCTTGGTCGCGCGGGAGATCATGTCTGGATCACCCCGGGATTGAAGCGCGGGACATCCGGGTTCAACGCGCAGGCTTCAAGCGCGAGCAGTACTGCGTCGCGGGTTTTTGCGGGGTCGATGATGGCGTCGATCCACAGCCGGGCCGCTCCGTAGCGAGGATCGGCTGCGGCGTCGTAGCCGTCCTTGATCTCCTGCCAGATGGCCTTCTTCGCTGCCTCATCGACGACTTTACCCGACCGTTCGAGTTGCTTGGCCTTCACCTCGGCCAGCGTGTTTGCGGCGGCGGCTCCGCCCATGACGGCGTAGCGCGCCGTGGGCCACGCGAAGAGGAATCGCGGGTCGTAGGCCTTGCCGCACATGGCGTAGTGGCCGGCGCCAAAGCTACCGCCGATGATCACCGAAATCTTTGGCACGACCGAGGTTGAGACAGCCGAGACCATCTTCGCCCCGGCGCGAATGATCCCGCTCCACTCGGCATCTTTGCCGACCATGAAGCCGTTGACGTCGTGCAGGAAGAGCAGCGGGACGAGACTCTGGTTGCAGTCCATGATGAACCGTGCGGCCTTCTGCGCGCCTTCGGTGTAGATGACTCCGCCGACCTCGATGCGCTTTGTCCCGGCCATGGGGCCCTGCGCGACGGTCTGCGACTGGTTCAGCTTCTGGTTGGCGATGATGCCGACGGCGCGGCCGCCGATGCGGGCGTATCCGCAGATCAGCGTACGGCCAAAGTCGGCTTTGTACTCGTCGAACTCGCTGCGGTCGACGAGGCGGGCGATCACCTCGCGCATGTCGTAGACGTTGCTTGCGCCGGGCGCGGGATCGAGCAATCCGTACAGGTCTTCCGCCGGATACAGCGGCGCATCGGCGGCTGGATCGTAATTTGTAACCGAGAATGGACTTTTTGGGCGGTCGCCGAACTTATCCACCAGAGAACGTAACCGCTTCAGGCACGATTCATCGTCCGGTTCTTTGAAATCAACTGTTCCGGAGATTTCGGCGTGCATGGAAGCTCCACCGAGTTCTTCGGCGGGAGTCTTCTGGCCGATCGCGGCCTGCACCAACGCGGGTCCGGCGAGGAAGAGGCCGGAACCCTCGGTCATTAGGACGGTGTCGGTCATGACGGGCAAGTAGGCTCCGCCGGCGACGCACATGCCCATGATGGCCGTGATCTGGGGGACGCCAAGCGACGACATGACGGCGTTGTTTCGGAAGACGCGGCCGAAGTCATCCTGATCGGGGAAGACCTCCTCCTGCAGCGGGAGGAAGACGCCGCTGGAGTCGACCAGGTAGAGTGTCGGGATGCGGTTTTCGAGCGCGATATGCTGCGCGCGGAGAACCTTTTTGCAGGTGATGGGGAAGAAGGCTCCGGCTTTTACCGTGGCGTCGTTGGCGATGACCATGCAGAGCCGCCCCTGCACACGACCGATCCCGGCGACGACTCCGGCAGAGGGCGCGCCGCCATACTCCTCGTACATACCAAACGCAGCCCACAGAGAAAGCTCGAAGAAATCGGTGCCGGGATCCAGCAGCAGCACAATTCGCTCGCGGGCGGTTAGCCGTCCCTTGGCGCGCTGGGCTTCGGCGGCTTTGGGCCCTCCGCCCTGGCGGATTGTGGTCTCCTGCGACGAGAGTTCGGCGAGCAACGTCTTCACGGCGGCAGTATTGGCTGCAGCCTTGAGTGTTGGCTTCAGGCTGCTAACGATTTGATTTTGAAAGGTCAAGCAACGCTTCCTTTCCGGTGTTTCCAGCTGCGAACGTAGCGAAGGCCAATGTCAATCGTCGTCCCAAGGCAAACGAGAAAAGCTGGCAGTAGCGCGAAGGCGAAGGGAGCAAGGCCAGCACCCATCTCGCGGTCATCTGCCTGAAATGGCGTTTCTCCGGGCGGGGACGATCCACGCAATATCATTTGTCCGCTGTCGCTCATCCAGTAGGCGAAAGCCGCTAGCAGCAGGACAACGACCCCAAGCAGGATCGAGTGTCGCAGCAGAAAAATGCGCGTTTGCTCGACCTGATCTGTGACGGATTGTTTGGGTTGCTCTACAAGCATGCCGATACCATACCGCTTCACCTACGATACGCACCATTTGGACTTGGTGAGTTTAGATCATGCGACGTCATCGGGAAGATACCTGAGAGCAATCGCCTGTGGGAAATACTGAGATTCTTCGCTTTGGTCAGAACGACCTCGCTTGGTTATGGCGAGTTATGCGATGCCTGGAGTAGAGTGAACTGGTGGTCCTACCACTGGAGATCCTCTGGATGAAGATTTGTGTCGCCCTTGCCCTCGTCGCGTTTGCTGCTCCACTTGTTGCTCAAGACACCCGCACCGTGACCGAACCGGTATTTCCGCAGGCCTGCGTGACGTTGGATGCACAGCAGAAGCGTGCTGGAGCGACGCTGGCACCAGCGGATGAGGCGAAGCTCGACACCGAGCGGATCCAGAAGGCGATGAATTCCTGCGGTAAAGGAAAGGCTGTTGAACTACGCGGAACATCGGCTGCCGACGCCTTTTTGACCGGACCACTGGAGCTTCGCGACGGCGTAACGTTACTGGTCGACAAGGGTGTCACGCTTTTCGCCTCGCGCGATGCCGAGGTCTTTGCGACCAGCCCGGGATCCTGCGGTGTTCTGAATGACAAAGGGCGAAACTGCAAGCCGCTCCTCTCCGCGAGCCATGTTTCAGGGGCCGGCATCATGGGTGACGGCACGATCGATGCGCGTGGCGGGGAGAAGTATCTGGGCAAGTCAGTCTCGGCGTGGGACCTGGCGGAGCAGGCTCGCACCGGGCCACGGCAGCAGGTGTCGCGGATCCTGGTGGCCGACCACGCGGATAACTTCACGCTGTACCGCATCACGCTGAAGAACTCGCCGAACTTCCACGTCAGCTACAACAA
>JAYVZU010000444.1:0-3871 GCA_043783075.1 Rhodanobacteraceae bacterium | reverse complement strand
CCAACGTATAACGCCGCCGAGTCAGCTTCTCCATCTCAGTCTCCTCATCGCGATTACAACAGTTCGCTAAGAGAGACGTTTTCCGGGGGCAAGCTCACTAGTCGAAGACCAATTTGCTTGTGGAACTAAGCCACATGCTCCACAATATGCTGTTCGTTCGAAGTGTATTGTGGAGCGGCATCAGGGGCTTGTTGAAATAGCTTCCGGCGTTTCGGCTTGTTTGAGTTTTGTTTGTCTATGGAATATGCGTGGCGACGAGCGGGTTCCCGGTGGGATTTTTCGTTATATGACGTTGGAGCAGCTAGGCTCGCAGGATCATCCGTTGCGTGAGATTCGTCGTTTGAGCGATGTGGTTCTATGCTCTTTGAACGGTGAGTTTGACAGTCTGTACTCGGCATCGAGCCGTCCGTCGATTGCGCCGGAGTATGTGCTGCGCGCGCTTCTGTTGCAGGCCTTCTACTCGATTCGCTCGGAGCTGCAGCTGGTCGAGCAGCTGGACTAAAACCTGCTGTTCCAGTGGTTCGTCGGCCTGGGCATGGACGCCACGGTATGGAACCACGCGGTGTTCTCGAAGAACCGCGATTGGCTGTTGACGTCGCAAGTGACGCATTAGTTCTTTGCCGCCGTGCTCAAGCAGGCGAAGCGCTTCATGTCGGACGATCACTTTACTGTGGACGGCACGCTAATCCAGGCGTGGGCCTCGCAGAAAAGCTTCCGCAAGAAGGGCGGTTCGGATAACTACGGCACGAACTTCCACGACAGCAAGCGTTCCAACGATACGCACGAATCGACCACCGTCCCAGACGCGCAGCTGTACAAGAAGAGCTATGGCAGCCTATCTGGGCTATGCGCTGGTGGAGAGCCACAACGATCTAATCGCAGCCGCGATGGCCACGGAGGTTATCGCGGCTGTCTGAGCTGCCGCTGGCTGGTCGAAAGGACCTTCGGATGATTGAAGCAGACCGGGCCGTTCGGCTAGGTGAAGGTGCGAGGACTGCATAAAGTGAACTGGCTTTTCGTCTTCGGCTGCGCGGCTCACAATCTGATGCGGTTGCCCTGGTTGATCGCGCAGCGAAGACTGGAAGGCCTCAGTGAGCTCCGCGCTTGAACACGATCCGGAAGCCCGTAGCGGCCTTCCAGAAGCCGCGATGAACCCTCGCATCAACCAAAGCAGACCATCAGAGCCAATTCTTAGTCCCACAGGAAAGAAACAACCAGACAGGGCGCAAAGATCACGACTTTTTCAACAAATTCCTAAGGGCATTTCTGGGTTTGTCATGAGAACATTGCCAATGCATGACTTCCTCGATGAATTCCAACCATTACTCTTATTGATTGTCCGTTCGTTGACTAATGAGCCGGATGCTGCCTCAGTAAAGATCAATCGAGACGCGGTTCCGACAACATTAGAGGTTCGCGTCGCAGCGAACGACATCGGAAAAATCATCGGCAAGCAAGGGAGAACCGCACGGTCGATCCGAATTATCATGGCCGCCAGTGCTCGCAAGTTTAAGCATCCAGTGGTCGCCATTGACATAGGTTGGAATGCGTGAGCCGAACACCACACCAATGTCCCTTGTTACAGGTCATTTCGACGAGGGCTAGAGCGTAGCCCGCCATTGAAAATGAGATTGACTTCTTTCCTCTACGGTCGTCACGATCGGGGGAAGCATTTACACTATTCATTACTGTCCTTTTTGCCCCTTTTGTATCTGCATCCTCTGACGAGGTGACGTTTGTTGTGTGGACGAAATAGGTAATTTCAGTGCCGATGACGATGCAAACTCTCCTAAAGCGCGCCTTGTGGACCATCAACTTCACGTTAATTACTGTTTGCGGTCTTCTCGTCGTCGCGGTCCATATCCCAGGTATTCCTTACCTCGGACATTTTGGGTCGGTGATCATACCATTGTGGACACCTTGGTTTATCGTTATGCCACTCACCATAGAGTCGCTTGTCCTTTGGAGGGCCGGAAAGAAGAGCCGTCGCAGTGCACAGGTACTCTTCGCGTCGTCGCTTGCAATTGCAGCGGGGTCGTCTACCGTTCTTCTCAAGATGATCCACACGGCGCATGCGGCAGGGGTCCGGATCGATACTCTCGATCTCTTTGGCTTCGAGACGGTCAGGGGCGAGACCGGACCCGACGAAACTGTTTCCTATGGCTCCATTGAATCGGGTCCGCTCCTATTGGCCGTTTACCGGCCTAAACGGGTGGCACTGGAACGTGCCGCTCCGATTTTGATCGACATTCATGGTGGCGGATGGATTGGCGGAACAATGACCGACCACGACCAAGATCTTCGATGGTTTGCCGACCAAGGTTGGCTTGTGATTTCACCCGAGTACACACTGTCCACATCCACCCTTCACCTTTGGAACAGCACCATCGATCAAATCGGATGTGCCATGGCTTGGGTGTCCATACATGGCAACAGGTTCGGTGGGGATACCAATCTCATTTCCGTCTCGGGCAAATCTGCCGGCGGTAACCTAGCCATTAACGCCGCCTACATGGCAAATCACGGAATTCTGAAATCCTCGTGTGGTGGCTTGATCCCACACGTCAGGAGTGTGGTCGCGACATACCCTGTGGTTGATCCAGCCGGGTTGTTCAACAGCAGTGATGCGATGCTCTCGCGGTCGGCGCGCGACATGACAAGCGAATATACCGGGGGAACGCCTCTGAAGTATCCGGAGCGCTATGCCGCAATTTCTTCGACGACTTATCTCACTCCTGACTCGCCCCCTACTTTGATCTTTGTGGGGGAATCAGATCACTTGGTGCCACCAGAGCCCACGTATCGTTTTGCGCACCTTGCGAAGAACGCCGGAGTCGAGATAAGGCTTATTCGATTCCCGTATGGCGAACATGGCTTCGACGGAAATGTTGGAAGTATTGGAAATCAATTAGTTCGCAAAGCAACTTTGCAATACTTACAAGATCATTTACAGACACCGTAAGCTTCTCGTCTCACCCTTTGATTGAAGAAATATGCACAACGATTGAAGCTGTTAGGGACTTTGCACCTTGTTAGATTCTTTGACAAGCGGTTTACACTGTCAAGGTGGAGGGATGCGTCTCAATGGTCAAATTGGTTAGAGGTTGGCCTGTATCCACGCGGCAAGGTGCTTGAAGCGCAGCAGGGGGGCCTCCTTGTCCTGCAAGTCCTTACCTCTGCTCCTAGGCTTCGGGTTGCACCTCCTGCGGCAGACGAGCGATAAGGTTGGCGTGGCCGCACCGCACTAAGGTTGCGGAGCGGACTCGCTTTCTCGATCATGAGGTAAAGGCCGTGGTGCCAACCTCAGGCCTGCTTTGGGATGCGAAGGATGGTTTTCTGTACGCCGCCTTCGCCAGTTCTGCATCCGACATCTCGGCCTGTTCTGTCGTAGGCGGCTGCAATGCGGTGAGGATGAAACCGGAGGTCCGCTGGATGACTTCCAAGCTCTAGGCCGACAATGAAGTGTTGCCGTTGCAAAGCTGGATATAGTCCGTGCTGACGGAACCCGTTTCCAGTCCTCACGCTTGCCGATCATAAAGGCAATGGCCTCGGCCTATGTCTCCCGCATTACTTTGGTCGTTTTCGTCCAGCGTTCAGCCTTATGAAGCATCTAGTGCGCCAGTTCATGGACAAGGGGCTGAACTCCTCGGCCTCGAATTGTCCGGGTAGAATCGCTACCCTTGCGCCGCGCGATCGGGGCAGAGCCCCCTCCATGTCTCTAGTTCACTGTCAAGGACAGGAATTTACGGACCACGCTTTTATCCTTACTAGGTGATTTTGGCATTATGAAGTGGCCCACTTCGGCAGTTTGTTCTGGCCCACCCCCTGGACAGAGCGGACTCCTAGTCTGGACTGAGCGCGAGCTTGGTCT
>JAYVZU010000443.1:0-3873 GCA_043783075.1 Rhodanobacteraceae bacterium | reverse complement strand
CGAGCTTGTGTTCGGCTGCTGCTGCGACCAGATGGTCGAAGTCCGCAAGTGTGCCGAGTTCGGGCAGGATTGCCTTGTGGCCGCCCTCGTTCTCCTTGGAAGGCGCGGCACCGATGGCCCACGGGCTGCCTACATCGCCCTCGAGAGCGGTTGTGGAGTTATTCTTCCCCTTGCGGAATGCCGTGCCGATGGGGTGAATGGGTGGCATGTACAGGATGTCGAAGCCCATCGCCGCAATCTCAGGCAGGTGGGTTTCGACGTCTTTGAAGGTTCCGTGCTGGCCGGGGATGGGTGACATGGAACGCGGAAAGAGTTCGTACCAGGAGGAGAACCGCGCCCGTTCGCGATCGACCCAGAGCGGAAGTTCCGGCTCGGAGCGGGTGGTGAATTCGTGGTCCGGATAGCGGGATGCAAGGGTCTCGATCTCCTGGCTGAGCGGATATTCGTAGATTGCGGCGTCCTGGTCGGCCATCCAGCGGAGGGAAGTTACGGTCTCCATCAGGTTTCTGGCGTCGCCGCCGGTGGCTCGTTTCGCGGCCTTCTCGACCAGCAGCGCACCGGTACGGAGGGCGACCGGGATATCCTGCGGGACGTCGTTGGGCTTGGGATTTGCCGGGTCGGGCTGGGCGGCGAGGCGTTTCTTCAGGTCGCTGCACCAGGTGTCGAAGTGGTCGACCCAGCCGAGGACAGCGAAGCGCCAGTGTCCGAGCTTATTTACGGTGAAGTTCGCGGTCCAGATGTCGTTACTGACCGGCCGCATGGTGACGAAGCGCCAGCGCCGCTCGGTTTTGTGTTTGTAGAGTAGGCGCGCAGCGATGTGGTCGTGGCCATCGCCAAAGACGGCGGCGGTCACGGTCACCTCGTCGCCGATGATGCGGCAGGCGGGGTATCGGCCGCCATTTACCTGCGGGGTTACTTCTTCGATTACGACACGGCTACGACCCTGCGATGGTTTCATCTCGAATCAGCTTTCCCAAATAAGTGCGCTCTTGCTGCTCACACACAATAACTCAGGTGTGCGACTGTGGCACGGGGCGAGAGGTAACTTTCTCGCGGCCGGGAGCCGGATCGGTACGGGCGAGCAATCGAGCGGTGAACCTTCTCTAGTTTCCCACAGTTGGCGGGGGAGAATCGGGATTGGTCGCTGGCTCCGGTGGACGGCGGCACTCACAAAAAAGAAACTCTGACGCCTGCATGTCGTCTGTATAGGTAGTTGCCGCCTTTTGCAGGTTTGGGAATGTCATTAGAAATCGATTAACGGTCCTAATTTGCGTGGTATCCAGCAAAGATGCGGTTACACCCCTGAATCAGGTTGTTCGGCGAAACTTTTGCTCTATTGGCTCGTATATTTCTCAGGCTCCTCGATAATTAGCCTGACTTCCCTTAGTCCCCCACCCGGCCGAAACGGTCGCAGCCCGAAAGGTATTTCGACGATGTTGAATGTAAGCCCCAGCCAGGTTGTTGCACGATTCGCGCTCAGCGTCTCCCTGGCACTCGTTCCCGCCGCTGTCGTTTCCACAGCAACACTTTATGCACAGGCTCCTGCTCCTGCTGCGCGCCAGAGCGGCACCGTGAAAGCCGTCAATAGCGCCTCGATTACGGTTGTTACGGCAGCTGGTGTACAGGTTAGCGTTCCAATCGCGCCAGACGCTGCGATTATGCAACTGGCTCCCGGGTCTACAAGCCTCAGCGCGGCTCAGCAGGCCAAGTTTTCTGATATTACAGTGGGCGATAAAGTCATTGTCGGCAAGCCCGGTGACACCACCACTGCCTCGCGCATCATTCTGATGAAGTCGAGCGACATCGCTGCCCGCAATCAGGCCGAACAGGCCGACTGGCAGAAGCGCGGTACCGGAGGTCTGCTGAAGGCTGTCGACGGCACAACGCTTACGGTCACTTCCGGAGCGCGCACGGTCAAAATCGAAACAACCCCCAAGACAGTCTTCCGCCGCTACGCTGCCGATTCTGTGAAGTTTCAGGATTCCGCTCTTGGTACCTTTGCGCAGATTCACGCGGGCGACCAGTTGAGCGTACGCGGCGACAAATCGGCCGACGGCCTCACGATTTCGGCTGAGGAAGTTGTTACTGGCACATTTGCCAACCTCTCCGGTGTACTTACTGCTGTAGATGCAAAGTCCGGTACGGTCAGCTTCAAGGATTTGACGACGAAGAAGTCTGTGACGGTGAAGCTCACCGCTAATTCTGATGTTCGCAACCTGCCTCCGACTGCCGCAGCGATGTTTGCGCAGCGCAGTACTCCGGCGGCAAGTGGCGTCGCAACTGCTGATCGCGCCTCTGGTGGCGGTCTGTCTGCTGCTCCTGCCGGTGGCGCTGGTGCTCCTGGCGGTGGATACGGCGGTGGTGGTGCCGGTGGTGCCGGTGGTGCTGGCGGTTATGGACCGGGTGGCGCTCGTACACCGGGTGGCGCTGGCGGTGGTCCTGGAGTCGGTGCGGCACGAACTGGCATGGATCTTTCCCGCATGCTTGCGCGTCTGCCGACACTCACCGTGGCCGACCTGAAAACTGGCGATGCAGTCATGATCGTCGCGTCACCCGGCGCAGAATCATTTACGGCGATCACGCTGCTTTCCGGCGTGGAAGCATTGCTGACAGCTCCGGCTGGTCAAGCGCCAATCACTCTTTCCCCGTGGAACATGGGCACGCCCGACGCAGGTGGCGGCGGTCCGCAGTAGCTCGTCGATATAAGACCGGTCCACTGATCCTTCACGTTTTAGTTATTTCAGTTCTGAGGAGACTTATGCCCTTTTTCGCTTCGTACCCAACATCGAGAAGAATGAACATTCGGTCGATCTCGATGGTTTTTGCCCTGTCGTTGATTGCCCTGCCGCTGATGACCACGCCGCTGATCGCGCAGGACGCTCCAGCCGCTGCGGCTCAGGCTCCGGTGGGTGGGATTATCCGTGGATCCATTGCTGATCCCGATACCGCCTCCATTCCGGGTGCTGTGATTACACTTGCACCTGCCAGCGGTAAGCCGATTGTCATCAAGTCCGGCAGCGACGGAAACTACGTTGTGCGTGGCGTCGCGCCGGGCACTTACTCGGTGACCGTCACGATGGACGGCTTCGCAACCGTGGTAAAGCCCGGCGTCAAGATCACCGTGGCCGCGCCTGTAACGCTGAATGTAAAGATGGCGATTCAGTCGGCGGACACCGTCGTGAACGTGACGACGGATCAGGGTGGAGTGTCGGTGGATGCCGAATCGAATGCAAGCTCGACGATTCTGACGGGCAAAGATCTCGATGCGCTGTCGGACGACCCCGATGAGCTTTCCTCGGAGCTTTCGGCTCTCGCCGGACCTGCTGCCGGCCCCAACGGCGGCCAGATTTACATTGACGGTTTCACGGGTGGGCAGCTTCCTCCGAAGTCGTCGATTCGCGAAATCCGCATCAACCAGAATCCTTTCTCGGCTCAGTATGATCGTCCGGGATTTGGACGCGTTGAAGTCTTCACCAAGCCTGGAACCGATAAGTTCCACGGTAATGGCAATCTTCAGGGTCAGGATAAGAGCTTCAATACCGGTAGCCCCTACATCGGCAGCACGACGCAGCCGGGCTATCACACGATTCTGGGTCAGGGTTCGTTGACCGGGCCGATCAACAAGCGCGCGTCTTTCACGTTTGGCGGATCGTACCGTCAGATTCAGGAGAACTCGATCGTCAATCCTTCGGCGATCTACTCAACGAGCCAGACGTCCGGAACCTACTGCCTGCCGGGCGCGGCCGGTTGCTCGATCTTCTCTGCCGCTAATGGCAATGGCTTTACGTTTGCACAGTTCCAGCCGCAAACCCGCTGGGACGTCTCCTCGCGATTCGATCTTGCGCTTGCCGAGAAGAACACCATGACGGTGCG
>JAYVZU010000442.1:0-3876 GCA_043783075.1 Rhodanobacteraceae bacterium | reverse complement strand
GCTGTGCTTTCGATGACGGGCTTTGGAAACGTCGACGCGACCCTGGATGGCGGGCGCGGCTTTGGCCTGACGATCAAGTCCGTAAACCACCGGCATCTGGACCTCTCCATCCGCGTCCCCATGGGCATGGATGCGCTAGAACCGGCGCTGCGTAAAGCCGTCAAGGCCGAAGTCCGTCGCGGGCACGTCGAGCTCACCATGAACTTCGAAAAGCAGTCAGCCAGCGCGGCCGTGGAGCTCGATGAGACTCTGCTCGATGCCTACGTCAGCGCATTCGTGCGCGCACAGGTTCGGTACGGCGTCGAGCAGGAGCCAGACTTGAATGGCCTCCTGCGCATGCCCGGTGTGATGTCCGCCAGCGTGAAGTCAATGAACGCCACAGAGATTGAAGAGCCCGTTTTAGCCGCGATGACCGAGTGTCTGACGCGCTTCAACGCAGCCCGCGAAGCCGAAGGTGCAGCACTGGCTGCCGACCTTCGCGCCGGGATGCAGACCATGAGCGCGCTTGCAACGGAAGCTCGCGAACTACGGCAGGGCATGGCGGCGGCGGAGTTTGCGAGGCTGAAAGCGAAGCTCGATGAACTCCTTCAAGGTGGAGGCCTCACAGAAGAACGTCTCGTCACGGAGGCCGCACTCATCACGGCCCGCGCCGACGTCGAAGAAGAACTGGTGCGCCTGCGGACACACATCGACCGCTTCATCGAGCTGCTCGACGGTGGCGGAGAAGTCGGCCGCCAGCTCGACTTCCTCCTCCAGGAGATGAACCGCGAAGCCAACACACTGCTCTCAAAGAGCGGCGGAAACTCCGCGGTGGCCGGTCTGCGGCTGACGGAGATCGGTCTGGAAGTGAAGGTCGGTCTGGAACGTGCACGCGAGCAGGTCCAGAATCTGGAGTAGCGTTTCAAGCCAAACTCAGCACCCAAACCTGTCATCCTGAGCGGAGTTCGTCGCTTTTGAAGAACGGAGTCGAAGGACCCCGAAGCAGCTTGGGCCGCCCCGTAAATTCCCCATTTTCAGCAACAGGTTCGGCTTGTCAAAACTGTCCGATGCAATGGAAGCACCCGGAGCGTAGGGATCCTTCGACTGCGTGAATCGCAGGTGCGCGATTCACTTCGCTCAGGATGACCGCCTTGGATGATGGGTCGGGCAGGAGGAACGCGTTACACTGACGAAACACTATGGCGGGCATTCTCTTCATCATTTCAGCGCCCTCGGGCTCGGGTAAGTCGACGTTGGTGAGCCAGGTCCGGTCGCTGGTGGAGGGTCTGGAGTTTTCCATCTCCTACACGACCCGCCAGCCGCGGGGCAGCGAGGAAGATGGCCGCGAATACTACTTCACGACCCGCCGTGAGTTTGAACGCATGATCGCCGCAGGTGGCTTCCTGGAGTGGGCCGAAGTCTTCGGAAACTACTACGGAACAGCCGTAGCTGCACTCGCCCACGCCAAGCACGCCGGCAAAGACCTGCTGCTCGATATCGACGTCCAGGGCGCGATGCAGATCATGGCCAAGCTCCCCGAGGCGGTTTCCATCTTCATCATGCCGCCCACGCCGGAGGTCCTCGAGCGCCGGCTGCGAAATCGTAGCGAGGCCGAAAAGATGACGTCGGAAGAAGTAATCGGGGTACGTTTGCGCGAGGCCCAAAAGGAGCTGGACCGTCTACGCGAGTATCAGTACGCCATCGTAAACGACGATCTGGACGTTGCCGTGAGCGAGATGAAGGCGATTGTCCTGACGGAGCGTGGGGCTCCCGAGGCAGATAAATCCCTGGCGGCGACCTGTTTGACCAGCGCTGGCTCTCCGCGCCTCCTCCATGCTTTGGGGAGCTTCAACGCGGCAAAGTAGGCTCTCGGAGTGTGTACAGCGTGGGTTGCGCTCCAGTTTGTGTGTGCGATAGGTGACATACAGGCGAGAATTCTGTGTTTATGATGTGGTCAACAGTCGCAGCTTGCGATAGGCTCTTACCAAACGCACAACTTAATTTGGAGGTTACGTATGTCGGCAGAGAAGGTTCTGTTCAACAAGTACAGCCTGGTAAAAGGTGCGGCGCGTCGTGCGCGGCAGTTGCAGTCTGGCGCTCCACCCCTCTCCAACTCCAAGTCCATGAAAGCCTGCCGGGTCGCGCAGGATGAGATCCGCGCGGGCCTCGTAACCTTTGTGCTGCCGGAAAAGCTCGTCGCTCCTGTGGTCGACACGATGGGCACCGAAGCGTTGAAGTTCGGCCTGATCTAAGTTGCTGGCTGTCGCCAGGCTCCTGCTGTAGGCTGGATGAATGGCGGCAGCAGACGACAAGGTAGGGGATGTTCGCGCATATCTCGAGTACTTTCGGGATATGGGCGTGCACGAGTTTTATCGCAACGAGACCCTGGAACCGGTGGATCTTCCCTCCGTACTGCAGTCGGTTGCGGCTGCTGAAGCACCGCGGCCAGCCCCGGAACCTCGCAAAGAGCCATCTCGCCCGGTCGAGCCCGCTGTAGTGAAAAAGATGGAGATTCCGGCGGCAATCGCAGCGGCTCCGGTGGGGTTGGATATCGCCAAAATTATTTCCTTCAATGACCTAACGCCGATGCCCTCGGCAAGCGTTCCGGCCGACTTGCGCCTCGCAGCGTTGGAAGCGATCTCAAAAGACATCGGAGACTGCACCCGTTGCCCGCTCGCGTACGGCGGACGGCGAAAGATCGTCTTCGGCAACGGCGACCCCAACGCCCGGCTGATGTTTGTAGGCGAGGGCCCGGGCGCCGATGAGGACGAACAGGGAATCCCCTTCGTCGGCAAGAGCGGCCAGCTTCTCAACAACATGATCGGCGCCATGGGCCTGCGGCGCGAGGACGTCTATATCGCCAACATCGTAAAGTGCCGCCCGCCGGCCAACCGCGCTCCAGAGCCGGTAGAAGCCAATACCTGCACCCAATTCCTCCTCCGCCAGATGGATATCGTCCAGCCAGAGGTCGTGGTCGCCCTGGGAGCAACGGCGGCGATGTATCTTCTCGGCGTCAAGCAGACCCTCGCCAGCCTGCGCGGATCCTTCCACCCAGTCCGCGGCGCAAAGTGCGCAGTCACGTTCCACCCGGCCTATCTCCTCCGCGACCCAACCAAAAAGGGCGACGCCTGGAAAGATCTTCAAATGGTGATGGCGGAGATGGGGCTGAAGGGCAAGTAGTACAGGGAAAAGGGAAGAGGGAAGAGTAGACCAGGCCATCTCTTCCCTTTTCCCTCTTCCCTGTACTCGCACTTCTTGCGTTAGGGTTGTTGCTGTGCCTCTCTACTGCGACGTCGCTTTGCCTGTGCCGCTCGACCGGTCGTTTACCTACGCGGTGAATGACGTTGAGCCGTGCGTCGGCGCGCGGGTCATCGTGCCGTTTTCCGGTCAGATGCTCATGGGCGTCGTCGTGCGGGTGCATGACGACGCGCTCCCCGAAGGCGTTGCAGCCAAGCCCGTTCAGACTGTGATGGACTCCACGCCTCTGCTGGACGCCGGGCAGATGGAGCTTGCGCGTTGGATCGCGCAATACTACTGCGCACCCGTCGGCGAGGTGATCCGCGGGATGCTGCCGCTTTCCGCCGAGGTAAAACGTCAGTGGATGTACCGTATCGCTCCAGCGGGCCGGCGAGTGTTGTACGAGGGGGCCGCAAAAGGGTCTTCGCGGCGGTCGAGGCTGACGCCCGAAGAGCAGAATCGCGAATACGCCGTCCTCAATTATCTCGAGAACGGCGAACCCGCCAAGGTAGGCGCCCTGCGGTCCGCTACCGGGGCGAATCGCACGTTGCTGGAGGGAATGGTCAAGAAGAAGTGGCTCGAGCGCGAGGCAGTCGCAGAGGAGCGGGATGCGCGACGTCTCGTTCGGGTGGCAGTACTGGTGGAGCAGGGAGTAGGGAA
>JAYVZU010000441.1:0-3877 GCA_043783075.1 Rhodanobacteraceae bacterium | reverse complement strand
AACGTGATGGTGCACGGTGTCGTCGGTTCGGATCGATCCGAAGCGGTGTTCGTGTGCACCCGAGTGCATTCCGGTCCTTCGCTGCACACCGCGCCGTTACGACTCGTCGGCCTCGACCCCGAACGCACCTATGAGATTGCCAACGTGCCGATCGGTGGAGGCAGGTGGGGTCCCGCCCGGCAGCAACCACAGTGGTTGGCGCAGGGTTTGCAGATGACCGGCCGGCACCTGGCGTCGGTCGGTTTCAATGCTCCGGTGCTCTTTCCCGAATCATCGATGCTCATCCACCTCACCGCCGCCGACTAACTCGCTTGGGTGCGATGTGAGCACCCCGAGTGGCACCTCCCGTACCTGTCCCGCGCCCAAGGAGCGGAGACGTCAGGGAGTGGCTTCGGCGGCGGCGCGCTGGACTGCGGCGAGGATCTTCACGTAACCGGTGCAGCGGCAGAGGTTGCCGGAGAGGCCTTCCTTGATCTCCTCGAGTGATGGGTGCGGGTTGCGCTTGAGGATCTGTAGCGCCGCGAGTGTCATGCCGGGCGTACAGATGCCGCACTGCGCGCCGCCATATTTCAGAAAAGACTGCTGCACGGGGTGGAGTTGGCCCTCCTGCGCGACGCCCTCGATGGTGCAGAGGGTGGCGCCATCGGCCTGCGCTACGGGGACCAGGCAGGAGTTGACCAGCACGCCGTTCAGGATGACGGAGCAGGCTCCGCACTCGCCCTCGCCGCAACCTTCCTTGGTGCCGGTCAGGCCCAGGTCGTGGCGGAGGACGTCGAGCAGGCGCGCCATGGGCGGGGCTTCAAGGGTGTGGGTCTGGCCGTTGATAGTGAGATGTATTTGCGCCATGAATAAGGGTAACGCAAGGGTCAAGAGTTAGAGATAAGAGAACATATCCTGGGGGCTGAAGCCCGGATTTTTGAGATCAGTTGAATGTCTGGACTAAAGTCCAGACGTATCTCAGGGGCAGAAGCAGAGGCAAGCGTAGATTCCTTCGCTGCGCTGCGGAATGACTACCAAAAGGGCAACGGCAAGTGCGACAGCCACACCGTCATTCTGGCTGCGCCAGAATGACGGTGTACTGGGTTAGACGGTGGCGGGGTTATGCGTATGCTCTACGCGAGGGCGGGTTCTAGCATGACTTCGAAGATGTCTTCCGGCATCAGCGGGATGTGGTTGAAGGGGATGCCGAGGGCGTTCTCGATGGCGTTGAGGATCGCGGGGGCGGGGCCGTCCATCGGTAGCTCGCCGATACCTTTAGCTCCAAATGCTCCGTGTTCGAAGGGAATCTCTTCGAAGTGGACATGGATGGGTGGCAGGTCGGCCGAGGTGGGCATGATGTAGTTGGTCATCTGGTTGTTGGCCATGTGTCCGTTCTGCCAGACGCACTTCTCGTACAGCGCGTAGCCGATGCCCTGGGCCACTCCGCCTTCTACTTGTCCGGCGGCCAGGACAGGGTGGAGGACGGTGCCTACATCCTGCAGCGCGTGGAACTCCGTGACGGTGGGGGTGTAGGTGGTGGTGTCGACTGCGACCTCGGCGACGTAGACGGCCCAGGCGTAGGCGGGGTAGGCGTCGCCCATGTACTTCTGGTCGTCCCAGAAGATCTCGCCGGGGGCTTCGTAGCGCTGCTCGGCTTTTAGCTCGCCGTGTTCGGCGATGTAGGCGCGGATGGCTGGGGTGAGGTCTTCGGGGGTGTGGCTTGCGGCTAGATGGCCGGAGTCGTGCAGCTTTGCGAGCAGAGTTTTGGCGGCGCGTTCGACGAGTTTGCCGACGACCATTGTGGTGCGTGAGGCGACGGTGGGGCCGGAGTTGGGGACGACTCCAGTGTCGGGCTGCGCGATCTCGATGAGGGAGTAGGGCGCGTTCATCGCCTCGGCTGCGACCTGCGCAAGGATGGTGTTGGTGCCCTGACCGAACTCGGTGGAGGAGACGAGCACGCGGACCTTTCCCTGAGCCGTCGCGTCAACGGCGACGAGGGAGTTGAGGTAGCGCTCGCCTGATCCGGTGAAGCCTGCACCGTGCATGAAGGTGGCGAAGCCGATGCCGCGCTTGATTGGCGAGTAGGGGTTCTCTTTGGCAAACTGCGCTGTCTTCTCGTGATAGCCGGAGGCCTCAAGGACGCGATTCATCAGGGCGTCGAGATCGAGCTTCTGGGTGATGGTCTGGCCGGTGGCGGTGGTGCCTCCGTGCTGGATGAAGTTGCGCCGGCGAAGCTCTTCGGCGGTGAGGCCGACGGTGCGGGCAATCTTGTCCATGTGGCGTTCGATGGCGAAGAGGGACTGCGGCGCGCCGAAGCCGCGGAAGGCTCCGGAGGGCGGCGTGTTGGTGGCGACGGCGCGGCCATGGACGCGGATGGCGGGCCACTGGTAGGGGCCGGCGGCGTGGATGGTTCCGCGCGAGCAGACGGTTGCGGAGAGCGTGGCGTAGGCTCCGCCATCGACGATGAAGTCGATGTCTGCGGCGAGGAGTTTTCCTTCTTTCGAGACGGCTGTCCGATGGATGGTGCGCGAGGGATGGCGCTTGGTGGTGGCGGCCATATCTTCGGAGCGGTCGTAGATCATCTTGACCGGGTGGCCAGTCTTCAGCGAGAGCAGAGCGGCGTGTGCGGCGAGGATGCTGGGGTAGTCTTCCTTGCCGCCGAAGGCTCCGCCGGTCTCGGTCTGGATGATGCGAACTTTGTCGTCCGGCAAAGCGAAGATTGCCTTGAGCGCGCGGTGGACGTAGTAGGGGCACTGCAGCGATCCCCATACGGTTACGGCTTCAGGCGAGGCCTCGGCGATCATGCCGTTGGTCTCGATGTAGAGCTGTTCCTGGGCGCCGGTCTCGTAGACGGCTTCGACGATGAAGTCTGCCGCAGCAAAGGCTGCGTCGACTTCACCGCGTTCGAGGTGGAAGGTCTTGAAGGTGTTGGCGTTGGATTCATCGCCCCAGATAATGGTCTTTTTGGCGATGGAGTCGGCGATGGTGAAGATGGCGGGTTCGGGTGCGTAGTCGATCTTGACCGCGGCGACGGCTTCGGCGAGGCGTTCACGGTTCTTGTGAGCTAGCAGCAGGATTGGTTCATCGGGATGGTTGACCCGGTCTTTGGCGAGGACGGGCTGGTCTTCGAGGAACATGGTGACCATGTTGCGGCCGGGGATGTCTGCAGCCGTGACGATGGTGAAGTCATTCCAGGGAATGCCCGATGGGAAGGTGATGCTGGTGATGCGGCCGCGCGGGATTGTGGAGCGGACGGTCGCGCCGTGCCAGAGGCCCGGGGGGGTGATGTCGTCGATGTAGCGGGCCGCGCCCATGAGCTTGGCGGGGCCTTCTTTGCGAGGGACGTTGGTGCCGATGATGCGATGCTGCTGGGTCATGCGTGCCTCCAGGAGAGACAAAGGCTTAACGCCGATTTACACCGATGAAACCGATTTAAAAACTGCTTAGGGTTGCTAGTGTTTTGGCTAGTATACGGGTGCCTTGTGCGATGGATTCGGGGGTGGAGAATTCGTCGGGGCGGTGCGAGACTCCTGCGCGGCAGGGGATGAAGATCATGGCTATGGGGCAGATGCGCGCCATGAAGAGCGAGTCATGGTAGGCGCGGGAGACCATGCGTTGGGAGGTGATTTGCTCTTGAGTGCAGGCTTGTTCGATGGCTTTGAGGATGGTGGGCGAGCAGGTGGCGGGTGCGTCGGAGTTGATGACTTCGGTGGTGATGGTGACGTGGCGTTTGGCGGCGGTCGCTTCGCAGGCTTGCTCGATGTCGGCGAGGACTTTGTCGCGGCGCGCCTCGTCGATGTCGCGGACATCGAGCGAGAGGCGCACGCGGCTGGGCACGGAGTTGACCGCGCCGGGGAAGACGTCGCACATGCCGACGGTTGCGACGGTGTCGATTGCG
>JAYVZU010000440.1:0-3882 GCA_043783075.1 Rhodanobacteraceae bacterium | reverse complement strand
AGCGCACTTGCCTTCCGTCCCGATATTAGCCACCCCGGCTCTGACATCGAACTCGCCAACATCCGTTACTTCGACATCTCGGTCTTCAAGATTAAACCAGGCAAAGGTAGGGAGTGGGTCGAACTCAACAAGATTTACATTGACGGCTACACAAAGGCCGCTCCAGAGGTTAACTGGGCAGGATACGAGAGCATGTACGGTGCCAACAATGGCGGCGAGTTCCTTATTATTCAGCCGCTGAAGTCGCTCTCCGAGGTTGACAAGGGTTTTACCGACAGTAAGAAGTTTTCCGATGCCGTCGGAGAAGCTGGAATGAAGCGCCTGCACGAGCTTGAAGCGTCGTGCATCGAATCGGTACAGGAGAACCTCTTCCACTTCAACCCGAAGATGAGCTACCCCAGCGAGCACTTCAAGACGGTCGATGCAGGCTTCTGGGCTCCCAAGCCTGCGGCCGCGCCCAAGCCCGCAGTAGCAGCTCCGGCAAAACCTCAGTAAGGTTTGAAAGCAAAGCACCAAGCCCCGCCATTCATTCAGAAGTGGCGGGGCTTGCACTTTAAGAGGCTGCATTCAATCCGGTATAGTCGTGATGCTTCATAACTAGTCGAAATGACGTGCTGAATTTGTCTGGAGAGAACCGATGCAACTGAACGTTCTTCAAAAAGCCTCCGAAACCTAAACCCATCCCGACTTTCCGAGGAATGCCTGGTATGCAGTGTCGTGGGATACGGACCTGAAGCGCTCGCTGCTGGCGCGAACGATCTGCAATAAACCGCTCGTGATGTACCGCACCGAATCCGGCAAACCGGTTGTGCTGGAAGACGCCTGCTGGCACCGTTTGCTTCCACTTTCAAAGGGCCGCCTGCAAGGCGATACCGTGGTCTGCGGATAGCACGGGCTGGAATATAACGCCGCCGGACGCTGTACCTATATGCCTTCCCAACAGACCATCAATCCATCGGCCTGTGTGCGCAGTTATCCCGTCGTCGAGAAGCACCGGTTCATCTGGGTCTGGATGGGCGATCCCGCACGCGTCGACCCGGCAAAAGTCCCCGACATGCACTGGAATGAAGATGCCGAGTGGGCCGGCGATGGCGAGACCATCTATGTCCGCTGCAACTACTAGCTCGTCCTGGAAAACCTGATGGACCTCACCCACGAGACCTTCGTACACGGCTCGAGTCTCGGCCAGCGCGAGGTAGCGGAGGCTCCCTTTCACGTCACCCACGGACCCAGCCACGCGATCGTAACGCGCTGGATGAAGGACGTTTTGCCGCCGCCGTTCTGGAGCATGCAGCTTGGCAAAGTGGTGCCCTGCGATCGCTAACAGATGATTCGCTTCGAGGCTCCATCGACCATCACGATTGACGTCGGAGTCGCCCCAACCGGGACAGGCGCTCCAGAAGGGAATCGCAGCGAAGGGGTAAACGGCTTTGTTTTGAATACGGTCACTCCGGAGACAGATGGAACCTGCCACTACTTCTGGTCGTTTTGCCGAAACTACAACCTGCGCGATCAGGCGTTGACAACGAAGCTGCGCCAGGGCGTCCACCACGTCTTTGCCGAGGATGAACGTATTCTCGAAGCGCAGCAGAAGGCGTTCGAGATGAATCCCGGTCGAGCCTTCTACAACCTCAACATCGACGGTGGCGCCATGTGGATGCGCAAGCTGATCAACGATGCCGTGGCGCTCGAAAAGCCGGAGACGAACGCCCATGCGCTATGAACTTGAGTGGGGCTCCGGCCATATCCGATCTATCCAGGATCTGACGCCGACGATCCGGCAGTTCGAGATTGTGCCCGCAGACGGAGCTCGCCCATACTCTGCCGGCAGCCACATTAATGTCTCCGTTCTCATTGGTGTCCAGCAGGATTTTCGCAGCTATTCGCTAGTCGGCGAACACGCCACCGATGGGGCCTATCGAATCGCTGTGCGTCGACAGGACGACGGTCGTGGCGGCTCGCGCTACATGGGGAGCCTGAAGCCGGGCGCTCGAATTTTATTGACTCAACCGCAGAACTTCTTCGAGCTTTCGATGGGTACACCCCGCTACCTGCTGGTTGCCGGAGGCATCGGCATCACACCCATGGTCGGAATGGCCCACCGTCTCGCAGGTTTTGGAGCGAGCTTTCGGATGTTGTACGCCGCGCACTCTCGCGACGAGCTTGCGTTTGCGGATGAGCTAAAGTATCGGCTCAGGGATCGGCTCAAAATTGGCATTGCAGCCGAGGGAACCAGGCTTGATCTCGAAGCAGAATTTAGCAGCTTGCCGACCGATGCCGAGGTCTACCTCTGCGGCCCGCTGCGGATGCTCGATGCAGCGCGAAAGATCTGGCAGCAACTCGCCCGCCCGCCTGCAGCGCTTCGTTTCGAGACCTTCGGATCGTCCGGACGATTCGCCCGCCAGTCATTCGAGGTCGAAGTGCGCGATCTCGGCCGACGCGTCGCAGTGGCTGAAAATTAGTCAATGCTCGAAGTTCTGCGCGATGCGGGCGTCGCCGTCATCGCCGACTGCATGCGTGGCGAATGCGGGCTCTGCATGGTCGATGTGCTGGAGGTCGACGGCGAACTAGACCATCGCGACGTATTTCTAAGCGACGAACAGCGGCGGGAACAGAAGCAAATCTGTACCTGCGGAACCTGTGTCGTAATTGACACCGGATATCGCTGCGGTCAATTAGCTGTCAGCTTTGAGCTAAAAGCTGACAGCTAATAGACGTCCGTTCTTGAAGCGACACAAGAAAACTGCGTTACGCCCCGACTGCAACCTGGCCGTAACGCTTCTGGACGTAATCATCTAGAATAACCTGGAACTCTTCGACAATCTTGTCGCCACGCAGCGTGGCCGACAGTTTGCCATCGATATAGACCGGCGCGACTGGCTCTTCGAACGTACCGGGCAGCGAGATGCCGATGTTGGCATGTTTCGATTCGCCGGGTCCGTTGACGATGCAGCCCATCACGGCCAGCTTCAGCTCCTCGACGCCCGGGTAGATCTTCTTCCATTCCGGCATCGATTCAACAAGATAGCCCTGAATCCGCTCGGCGAGCTCCTGGAAGTAGGTGGACGTGGTGCGACCGCAGCCGGGGCAGCTCGTCACCTGCGGCATAAAGCTGCGGATTCCCAGCGACTGCAGAATCTGCTGTCCGCAACGAACCTCTTCGCTGCGATCGCCGCCCGGAGTGGGGGTGAGCGAGACGCGGATCGTGTCGCCGATGCCAGCCAGCAGCAGCGGCGCAAGTCCGGCGGTCGAGGCGACAACGCCCTTCATGCCCATTCCGGCTTCGGTCAGGCCCAAATGCAGCGCATGGTCACAACGTATAGACAATTCTGTATATACATCTACCAAATCGCGCACGCCCGAGACCTTCGCGGACAAAATAATCTGGTCGCGGCGCAGTCCGTAGCGTTCTGCAGCGGCAGCATTGTCAAGAGCCGAAACGACCATCGCCTCCATCATCACGTCGCGGGCGTCCAACGGCTCGGCCAGTTTGGAGTTGTCGGTCATCATGCGGGTCAGCAGCGCCTGGTCCAGCGAGCCCCAGTTCACGCCGATGCGGACCGGCTTCTGGTGTTCCACGGCCACTTCCACCATCGTCCGGAAGTTGTCGTCATCCTTGCGTCCGATCGACACGTTGCCCGGATTGATGCGGTACTTGGCCAGTGCGCGGGCGCACTCCGGATACTTCCGCAGCAGCAGGTGGCCGTTGTAGTGGAAGTCGCCGATGATGGGCGTCTTCCAGCCCTTGGCGGCAAGCTGCTCGACGATATACGGCACGGCCTTTGCGGCTTCGTCGTTGTTCACCGTGACGCGAACCATCTCGGAGCCAGCGCGGGCGAGGGCCGCAATCTGCTGGACGCTGCTCTCGATATCGGCGGTATC
>JAYVZU010000439.1:0-3883 GCA_043783075.1 Rhodanobacteraceae bacterium | reverse complement strand
TGCAAAATCAGTTGCGTCCAGCCGACTTCGATCGCGTGGCCGTCGAGACCCGAAAGATATTTAGTCGGGCTTTGAAGGCAGGCGGCCAATCAGCGGTTCCGACAAGCGGGGTGACGCCGTGATCACGATCCAGCGCCGTCTTCTTCTGACCCTGTGTCTATTCCTCTCGCCGTTCGCCTGCGCGCAAGGTATCATCGGCTCAACGATCATTGACATTGACCCAGCTACCAACGTAGTCACCGTTACTTGCGAGACCGACCTCGACGGGGATTCCGAGGCTTACTATAGAGCCGTGGTGTACTGCGTGGTTAATGACACGAACGGCAACTCGATCGCCGGCAATCGAAACACTGACACAGGCGGATTGAACGGCTATGCCCAGGTGGTGCTCACATTTCAAGGCGTACCGGGCACGACCTACTTCGCGGAGGGAATGCACAGCGGGCAGGCATATGTGCACTATTACACCTACACGAGCCCCTATTACGTGGACCACTACAACTTCTATGCGCTGGACTTTGAATTTTCAGCCGACGGTTCTACCCCGGACACTTCCTGGGACGAGTGGTTTGGGCAAGGACCGCCAAGGAGAGTGGTGTCTACCAACTTTACGGGAGGGGCAACGTTTGACGTTGGGACTGTGCCTTATCCGTGTCCAACATCGGTAACAATAAACTCTCTCACGCCGATCAGCATCACTAGTGACTCAAATCTGAGGACTGGCTACGGTGCCATGGCATCCATGCGGGCTAACCCACCAACCACAGATTGGAGTTCGGCTGTGATCACAGAAACAATCACGCCCGGTCAAAATAGCTGCCCAAACCCGGGATCGATTCAACCACCGTTCCAAACCGTCACACTGGCTAACTCGTCGACTTTTCCGATTGGGCAAGGCAGTTTCACATTCGACTACCCCCAGTCGCAAGTCTCCTTTCCGGCAATACCGGGAGCCTTTTATGACGAACATAGCTTTCACAGCACGACGCAAGCGCTCGGCACTGGATCCTGCGTTGCTTTCGCAACTCAAACCTATGTGTGCGGAGGTAACACTCTTGGAACGTTCACGATCACGAAGACTTTTACCGCCGGAACTGCAAATGGTGGACCGGCCACGATAGTAACCGTAACCAAGCAGTGAGAGGCATTTATGATGATTTCCGTAAAATTTGGCTCAATCGCCTTGATCGTCGCATCCATGGTTTCCGGGACTTCGGCGTCGGGTCAGGCTCCCCCAACTCTGAAAGAGGGCCTGTCTCGTTTGGGCATCTCTCTCAATCCGACATCGCTCTATGCGGCCCTGCGGGACCCGAGACCCGCAGCAAGAAGCGGTGCTGCCGCTGAACTTGCCGAAATGAAAGAACCAGGGGCAATATCGCAGATTGAAAGCGCAATGACCCGCGAAAAAAACAAGGAAGTTCTGTTTGCATTTGCTCAGAGTCTAAATAGTTTGGGTGATTCCGCAGGGACTACTTGGTTGGAACGTTACTGCTCAAAAACAGCTGAGGCAATCGAGGACCGCATAAGAGCTGCCATCGATTTGCAACTTAGCGGGAATTACACATGTCTCTCCGCCATGACCGAATTCCTGAAATCCAAGGACCCCGCGATTCAACAGTCGGTACTCTTGTATATGCTCCACATTCCAACCCTTCAAGCAAACTCGCCACCAACCTTGGGGCCGAACCTTTTGAACATCGTAAACGGTGGCGCAACAGATTATTTACGCCATTTGGCAGGAATGGTGGTCATGCAGATCGGCGATGACACGACCCGGTTATCGTACAAATCACAGCACCCTAAGCAAAACTAAGGTGCCAACAAGGCGACAGCATATGGATTTCCACTCATACAGCGATCTCGTCCCGGTGTAGCGCTTCTTTGCAATGGCGAATCTCCAAGTCTTCGTCAATATGTATGCTGTCGCCGCATTGGCCTCACGTCTGACGCTCCTGGATGTGAACGGAAGGGAGTCGGTTCGTTTAAGTACAGACCCGCACGGCAACAGCGAACTGGAGTTTGCCAGTGACCGATGGAACGAAGGTGCGGTCATTCTCGGGCACATCGAGATGTCAGACGAGTATCGGGAGGGCGACAAGGGCGGAGGAGGTTGGGGTCTCATGGTCCGCAGTCAGGCAAACGCGTTTACGCGAATGGGGTTTCGTGATTCGGGTCAGCCCATTGCTCCGACACCCGCCACTGCACGTTGATGGGCCTGAAATCTACTCGGTCGAGTGGCGGACAGGGCGGCTGGGTAGACGGCCAATAGGGCGACAGCATACTGATTTCCTCTTAAACAGCGATGTCGTCCCGATGTAGCGCTTCTTTGCCATGGCGAATGTCGAAGTCTTCGTTGATATGTATGCTGTCGCCGTATTGTCCTGGCCGCATTGCCCTGAACAACATTTCCTAAATAGCGGAGACGCACATTGTTATCCTTCATCATTGCATTGTGTATGCTGGCGATGCCCTCCCCTTCGGACTCGCAATCTAAGTTGGACAATTCGATCCCCACAGTTCAAATTGTTGGAAACGTTTTGGACAAAGATGGCCATCCGATCACTGGTGCGACAATCAAATTTTTCGCCTATGCCGGGTCGACTGGAGCTATGCCGAGAGGTCTGAGCAACTCAGTTGGCTACTTCTCGCTGAGGGTTCCAGCGCTGGGTGCCGGATTAATTCGCGCTATGAAAATCGATAGCGGCTATCCAGACGCCGGCAATACACTTTATGGTCGGATTGGCTACGAGAGCGTAAAAGAAATCAGTGCAAACGCTGACACTCCGTTAATTGAAGTATCTTTACGGTTCGGTGATCCGGACGCTGTGATCGACTGGACTATACGTTCGGAGAAAGACTCTTCCATACTGAAAAATGCACTCTACAAAATCGCGCTTGTTGAAGATCCTGCAGGCTACTCATCCGGGACCATTCGTACGAATGGGGGCTTCCTCTTCGTCCTACCTAAGCGTCCGGTGGTCATCGTCATCTCTGCCCCGGGCTACATGGACTGGTCAACGGCAGACGACCCCGCCTTCGGCAGAAATTTCATGCTGAAACCAGGAAGCCGTCAAAAACGAGACATCTACCTTAAGGCATCGCAATAGGCGTTACCCCGTGGGGCCAATAAGACGGCGGCATACTGATTTCCTCTCAAACAGCGATGTCGTCCCGATGTAGCGCTTCTTTGCCATGGCGAATGTCGAAGTCTTCGTTAACATGTATGCTGTCGCCGCATTGTCCGAACACCACCTTCCGTAAGTGAGGATCATATGTTACGCAGGCTTATTCTCTGTCTGACTCTGCTCGTAGCCTGTGGGGGGGGTGGCCAATGGGACTCCAACGAATATATATTTCTGACCGGCAAAGTCGTAGACCATCAAGGGCAGCCTGTTGCAGGCGCGACAGTCAATTTCTTCCCATTTGCAGCGAACATTGGTCCGAGGCCGTATGCGACAACTGATACTAGTGGAAGTTTTTCGCTGAAGACACCTCCAGTTGGTGAAGGCACCCTAAGCGCTTCCAAGCCCGAAGACGGCTATCCGGATATGACAAATGCGCTATACGGCGGACGAAATTCAAGTAGCAGAGTAAGGGTAGACGCCAATGCGACAAAGTCTTCAGCCCCTGTAATTCTGCGTTTTGAGACGCCGAATGCATTGCTACGTTGGAAGATAGTGTCTTCGTCTACGCAACTGACCATTCGGGGTGCGTACATGCATATTTCCCTTGTAGATGACCCCGGTGTGGAAGAGTTTGGCAGCTTCCCGGTCGATCGCGACTTCGTCTTCGTGCTCCCTCGACAGGCAGTCACACTGATGATCAGTTCTCAGGGGTTTCAGGAATGGCATCCCTCGGATAGCCCAGGCCTCGCGCAACCTCT
>JAYVZU010000438.1:0-3888 GCA_043783075.1 Rhodanobacteraceae bacterium | reverse complement strand
GTGCGTCTGCATCACGTGCCCGGTCTCGTCGATCGGTATATCCACGATCAGGTCGCGGATCGCGGCGCGCCCCGGTATTCGGCAGGAATTTTCTTTCCGATTGCTTCCCCACCTCAATCGATGGGGCTGATTGAGATGGGACACCCGGTGCTTTGGGGGGCGCGAAGGGGAAATACTGAGATTCTTCGCGCTGCTCAGAATGACCTTGATACCGGGTCGTGGGGCGGACGTGCGACCATAGAGGGATGGCACAGGTTATTCAGGCACCGGCATTGAAGGTAGGTCCGGC
This sequence comes from Rhodanobacteraceae bacterium, assembly GCA_043783075.1. GTDB lineage: Bacteria > Acidobacteriota > Terriglobia > Terriglobales > Acidobacteriaceae > Edaphobacter. The sequence goes on along the minus strand of JAYVZU010000438.1, from coordinate 3,599 downwards.
GCATCCGCAGGGCCCGGTTGCGGTTGTTACACGGCGGGCGGCGGATCGGCTTCGCGAGGGGTCGGTGTGGGTTTACCGGTCGGAGATTGAACAGGTTCGGCCAGCGGCGGACGCTACGGCAGTTGCGCCGGGGAGCCTGGTGACGGTGCTCGATGGGCGCGGGATCCCGATTGGGACGGCGCTGTTTAGCTCGGCCTCGCAGATTACGCTGCGGATGATTTCGCCTGCGGCTGGGCTGGGGCGCGAAGGATTTCTGGCGCTGGTGGACGAGCGGGTACACGCGGCGATCTCGTTGCGGGAACGGCTGGCTCCGGTTTCGGACACGAACAATGCCTGCCGGTTGATCTTCTCGGAGGCGGATGAGCTGCCCGGCATCGTGGTGGATCGTTATAACGATGTGGCGATTCTGCAGTTGTTGACGCAGGCTACCGCGCAGGATGATGTCCGCGAAGTTCTGGGGCGCGTATTGCGGGAACGGCTGACGCCAGCGACGATTGTCGAGCGGCCCGACCCGCGGATTCGTCAGGTGGAAGAGCTTCCGTTTGTGGCGAGCGAGTTCCTGTATGCCGATCGCGAGGAAGCCAAGTTGTGGACGACGTTTACGATCAACGGGCTGCACTTTGGCTATGACGCGACGGCTGGGCAGAAGACCGGCGCGTTTCTGGATCAGCGGCTGAACTATCCTGCCGCAGCGGGTTACGCGTCGGGCTCGGCGCTGGATGTCTGCACCTATCAGGGTGGGTTTGCGCTGCATCTGGCAGAGGTTTGTGAGCGGGTTACGGGTGTCGATACCAGCCGCTCGGCGCTGGAAGTGGCGGATAAAAATCTGGCGTTGAACGCCGATCTGAAGGCTAAGGTCGACTGGATCGAGGCGGATGCGTTCGATCTGCTGCGCGAGTTCGAAGGAACCGGCAAGAAGTTCGACACGATTGTGCTGGACCCGCCAGCGTTTGCGAAGAGCAAGCGAGCGACCGAGGGGGCGGTGCGCGGGTACAAGGAGATGAACCTGCGCGCGATGAAGATGTTGAACCCAGGCGGGACGCTGGTGACGTGCTCGTGCTCGCACCACGTGTCGATGGAGGAGTTTACGGCGGTGGTTGCGGCGGCGGCGGCGGATAGCCACAAGCGGGTGCAGGTTCTGGAGGCCAGGGGCGCGGCACCGGATCATCCGGCGATTCTGACGCTGCCGGAGACCAGCTACCTGAAGTGCCTGATCTGTCGCGTGGGGTAAGGGATGACGATCGTGCGGCAGTTTGACGTGATTGTGCTGGGCGGTGGCGCGGCTGGGCTAATGTGCGCCATCGAGGCCGGAAAGCGCGGTCGGCGCGTCTTGCTGCTCGACCATGCGGAGGCTGTCGGGAAGAAGATTTTGATCTCTGGCGGCGGTCGCTGCAACTTTACGAACCTCGGCTGCACGTCGGAGAACTTTCTCTCCGAGAACCCGCACTTTGCGCGGTCGGCGTTGGCTCGGTATACGCCGCAGGACTTTATCGCGATGGTCGAAGCGCATCGGATTCCGTACCACGAGAAGACTTTGGGGCAGCAGTTTTGCGACCGCAGCTCGCGCGATATCGTGACGATGCTGGAGCGGGAGTGTGCTGAGGCTGGGGTCAAGATTCAGGTTTCTACGCGGGTGGATTCTGTTGTTGCGAACGAGGGCGGTGGATTCTCGGTGGAGAGCTCTGCAGGCGTGTTGCGGGCGGAGTCTGTCGTCATCGCGACGGGTGGGCTTTCGATCCCGAAGATGGGCGCTACCGGGTTTGGCTACGACGTAGCGCGCGGGTTTGGGCTTAGCATCGTGGAGACCCGACCGGCGTTGGTTCCGCTAACGTTTTCTGCGGAGGATCGCGACGCGTGGTGCGATCTTTCAGGGGTGTCGGCGGAGGTGGTTGCTACTTCAGAGAAGCCACTAAAACGTGGGGCGAAGCAGCCTCGGTTTCGCGAGAAGCTTCTGATTACCCATCGCGGCGTGAGTGGGCCGGCGGTGTTGCAGATCAGCTCGTATTGGAAGCCGGGCGAGGCGCTGGAGTTCGATCTGGCTCCTGGGCTCGATGTGTTTGGTGGGATGACGGAATATCGCGACTGGGCTGCAGCGATGGCTGGCGTGAAGACCGTGCTGCCGGGGCGTTGGGCGGAGCGTTGGCTGGCGAGGCATGCGCCCAATGTTCGCGTGATGTCGAATGCGGCGATTAGCGCAATCGAAGAGGCGATTCACACGTGGAGGCTGATCCCGGCGGGGACTGAAGGGTATGCGAAGGCCGAAGTTACAGCTGGCGGAGTCGATACGGCGGAGCTTGATCCGAGGACACTGGAAGCACGGAAGGTTCCGGGGCTGTTCTTCATCGGCGAAGTGGTCGATGTAACCGGGTGGCTGGGTGGGTATAACTTCCAGTGGGCCTGGGCTTCGGGATTTTGCGCGGGGCAGGTGGCGTAGGGGTTCGTGGTCCCCACCTCAATGACGAAGATGCCGTCATTGAGATGGGGCACCCGGATGTTGTCGGTTATTGGACGATGAGGGTGAGGTTGACCGCGTGGACTACACCTGCGCTCGATCCGGCGACGACGAGTGTGTAGGCTCCGGCGGGTGTGGTGAACACGGTCGGGCCGGGAACCGTCGAGGTTGGAATGAGGCGGCCAGTCGAGCAGCCTGTGATTGCTACTAGCAGAATGAGGGCGGGCCAACGCGACTTGCGACGGCCCGTTGCTATCCCGATCGGCAGAAGCAGAGCCAGCCAGATGAGCTGACGATTCCAAGGTAGTGTTGATGGTTGAACTGCGGCGCTGGAGAGACCTGTTGCGATCGTGACCGAGATGTTAGTGGTGCCTCCGAGCGCGGTCGGAGAGGGGTTGACGGTGCAGGTGGAGTGCGCAGGAACTCCAGAGCAGGTGAACGCGGCGTTCGCGGGCAGACTTACGACCGACGTAAGTAGCAACGCGTAGGTGGCGGTTTGGCCGGAGGCGATTGTGAGGCTGGCGGGGCCGTTCGAGGTGAGGGCGAAGTCGATGCCGGTGCCGGAAGCTGCGAGCGTCTGCGGAGAGTTTGAGGCGTTGTTGGAGAATGTAACCGTTCCGGTTCGTGGGCCGGAAGTGGTCGGCGTAAAGATGATTTGAACGGTGCAGACTGCGGTTGGAGCGAGCGAGGCTCCGCAGGTATTGGAGCCGGGGAGAATTGCGAAGTCACCCGTTGCGACGATGCTCGCGATCGCTAGAGGGGTGCCGCCGTTATTCGTGAGGGTAACAGTTTGCGAGGGAGTGGTGAGGCCAACTCCGATGGCTCCGAAGATCAGACCGGTTGTTGGAGAGATCGAAACACCGGGCGGTGCGAGGCCGATTCCCGATAGCGTTACGGTCTGAAGACGGAATTGGTCGGAGATTGACAGCGTCCCGGCTTGAGGGCCGACGGTCTTCGGCGAATAGGTAACAGATATTGCACATATCGAGTGTGGCGCGAGTGAGGTGCCGCAGGAACTAACTGCGAGGTAGTCTCCGGCGGCAATTTGGGTGGAGATCAGCGTGAGTGCGACGTCGCCAGCGTTGGTGAGCGTGACTAGCTGCGGCAGACTTGACGTTCCGAGTTGCTGCGCGGCAAAGCTGAGGCT
>JAYVZU010000437.1:0-3889 GCA_043783075.1 Rhodanobacteraceae bacterium | reverse complement strand
GACTCGGTGCCTCGATATCCAGCGCGCTGTCGCTCATCGCCAGCAACTCTGCCCATGTTCCACGTTCGCCCGCACAATCGACTTACTTTTATTTTTCTTCCTTTGTAACTCGTCCACTCGATCCTTGAACCTGGTTCGCTTGCAGGTCATGTCCTGAGCATGCGGAGCGGCCTCGCGGATGGCCTCGCGGATGGCCTCGGTCTGGCCTCGGTCTGGCCTCCGTCTGGCCCTGATAGCCGCCGTCGCCCCACACCTTGCGTTCTTCGCCATGCAGCAGCTCCGGCAGCATATGCACGTCCGAGACATGCGCCGCCGAGGTCGCCACCGAGTGCACATGGCCCTCCCTCGCGTCGACGCCGATATGCGCCTTCAGCCCGAGGTGCCACTGGTTGCCCTTCTTGGCCGAGTGCATCTCCGGATCGCGCTCGCCCGACGCGTTCCTGGTCGAAGACGGAGCCGCGATGATCGTCGCGTCGACGATCGTGCCGGTCGCGATGCGGATAGCTCTTGATATCCCGAACTGTTTCGCCAGTTCAGCTTTATTGGCCTTCCCGGCTGCGATGCGTGCGCGAAGTTGTTCGGCCCTCTCTGGGGATAGGCTAGGCTGGCGTCCCTTGTAGACGCCTTCTTTCTTCGCTATTGCGATGCCTTCTCTCTGTCGCTCACGAATCAATTCGCGCTCGAATTGAGCTACGGCACCAAGCATCGACAGCAGCAAATTAGCCATCGGGGAATCTTCGCCTGTGAAGATGAGCGATTCCTTCACGAACTGCACCTTGACGCCACGCTTAGTCAGAGTAAGGACGATCTTCCTAAGGTCGTCGAGGTTCCGTGCGAGCCGATCCATCGAATGAACCACCAGCGTATCGCCGTCACGGACGAAGGACAGTGCTGCCTCTAGCTGAGGGCGCTTGGTGTCTTTTCCAGATGCCTTGTCCTCGAACATGCGGTCCAAGGTTAGGCCGTCGAGTTGCCTGGCGTTGCTCTGGTCGACGGTGGAAACTCTCTTGTAACCGATTTGCTGTGCTTTGCTCATGTTCGTCACTCCCGTATGTCTAATAAGATTCCATGACATAACTTAGAACGTGTCAGTCAAAGTTTTTTTGGACCCTTGTTAGACGCTACTCTACCCAAATTCCGTGTCCACCACGGGTGTACTCCAAATAGACGAAGGTCAGATAGAGATGTGTAGATCAGTTGCATTTCTCCGATGCCATCAAGGTGTGAGAGACGAGAAGGCGAATATACGTTAGAAAAATTGTGTAGACATCTGAAGTAATTCTGATATCACTTCTGACAATTTGAAGGGAGGGACTGTGTCGTGGCCAGTGTCTGCTCATTCGAGTTTCCGCATCGGAAGAATCCCGATGGTTCATTCGATTCGATTTGCAACAAATGTTTCTTGACTATTGGAACTGCTCAAACTAAAGTCGTCCTACGGACGTTAGAACTCGACCACCGTTGCGACCCTGAGCTCATATACGCAATCGAGATCTACCCCTTCCAATCTGAAAGCCGAAAAGCGTCGTAGTCGTTGAGAACGACAGTACGTTTGCTGCGTGCAGTGCATCACATCACGAATGGGCAGTCGTCAGCCGGTCGAATCTCCTATCATCCATCTGAACGGAGCTCTGCCCCTATCGGCTGAAACTTATTCGTTCATCAAAGCTGCTACGACACGAGCGCTACCTGGTGGCGAGAACGCTTCACACCCAAGCAGCGAAGAAGCTGGTTTTCGGCCCCGAGGTGTAAAGATCACGCCACAAATTTCCTTCCCCCTGATGTGCCCACTCAGTCGGCCTGTCGATGGCTCGTCCGAACAGGTTCACCAAGCCGTGCGTCTCGCCGCCAAGAGCATTGGGGCTGAGACCTCCTTCCTCGTCACCTTGTCTGGCGAGACGATGACGCTAACGACGGGCCTCGGCACGTGCGACGATTGGGTTTTAAACTTCGTGGAAGACGTCTCGAACCATACACCAAATGGCTGGGCACCAGGACGAGTTCTCTCGTACCCTTCGTCGGGTGGCAGCATTCTTACTACAGTGGATATCTGGCACGGAGAAGTCTTTCTCGGGCTTCTCGGTACACGTCGCAAGGGTACTGTCCCTCTCAATAGCTCCCAAAAGTACGTTCTCAAAGCCATTGCCTTTGAGCTTGCAGAACAACTCGAAGCGCACCGGATTGGTGCGGCCCCTGTGAACGCAGCATCTCAGATTGACCTAATTACTAGACTTCGCCTGCTTGAGTCTGTGGTGGTGAACGCCAATGACGCGATTTTGATAACGGAAGCGGAACCCGTCGACATGCCCGGACCCTGCATTCTCTACGCCAATCCCGCCTTCACTCGAACCACTGGTTATACATTGGCCGATGTGGTGGGCAAGAGCCCGAGACTTCTTCAAGGTCCGCTAAGCGGGACAGAGGTTCCGGCGATCATCCACGCAGCACTCAAGGCCTGGGAGCCGGTCGTTGTAGAGCTCGTGAATTATCGCAAAGATGGGTCAACATTTTGGGTCGAGTTGAGCATTTCCCCGGTCTGCGATGCGACCGGCTGGTTTACACACTGGGTTTCGGTGCAACGAGACGTCACGGAGAGAAAGGCATTGGAAGCGTTCCCTGGGTTGTCGACCTTCCCGATCCGGCTCCTTCTTCTCGCTATCGAGTCAGTCCACACGGAAGATTACTTGACCCAAAGTCTAGGGCAAGGATATGTGATTCAAACCGTTCATACCTGCACTGAGCTCCTAGAGGCGGTCACGACTTCTGCACCGGAGGTTATTTTGCTGGATGTGGTGCTGCCTCATGTCGAAGCCACTTCGATGATCCTCAACCTCAATAGTGACCCGGTAACGTCTTCGATCCCCATCGTCATCATTGCCGCCAGCAAAGATGAAGTATCGCGTGTCACAGCTCTGGAAGCCGGAGCCACAGATTATCTTATCAAGCCGTTCAGTCCCAAAGAAGTGCAGATGAGGATTCGAGCGCAGGTTGAGCTTCAGCATCTACGGCGTGAGTTGCTCGCAAACCAGGCCGTGATTCGTAATGCCGAAACTCTTCGGCAATCGGAAAAGCTGGCAGTTGTTGGCCGACTAGCGAGTTCTATCGCGCACGAGATCAACAATCCATTGGAAGCGGTGACGAACCTCCTTTACTTGGCCGAGAGAACGCTCCCAGATTGCGAGGCCGGTGACTATGTTCGTCAAGCGCAAGCAGAGGTTGTCCGCATATCCCACATCACTATACAGACTCTTAAATTCCACAAGCAATCGACGGCGGCTTGCCCAACCGATCTTGAAGAAATACTGGATGGTGTTTTGCTTCTGTTCAAGCCAAAGCTCGACGTGGCCGGCTTGATTATCGACCGTCGCTATTCCCCTGTTCCATCAGTCCTCGCTTTCGAGGCGGATCTCAGGCAAGTGTTTGCGAACCTTGTAAGCAACGCTATTGATGCGAGTACCCCGGGCGGTCATCTTTGGTTGCGCGTTCGCCAACAAAGCGGTACGAACAGTATCAGCGGAATTCGCATCACCATTGCAGACAATGGAGCAGGAATGTCGGATGTCACTCGCGAGAAAATTTTTGATGCGTTTTTTACGACCAAGGAGATGCAAGGAACCGGATTGGGGCTGTGGGTGAGCGCTGGAATCTTAAAGGCCCATAACGCAAAGATCCGGGTCAAGAGCAGCCAACAAGTTGCAACACACGGTACGGTATTTTCCATTTTCTTACCTCATCATGCTCTGCCTTCTGCAACGCGAGAGACAAGCAAAATGAGCGCTCTGTGATTGACGCCACCAACCGCGCCGCGAAGGAACAGAGAAAGAGAAAATGCTCATCTGCACTTTACAGTCGCCAGAGCGACAGAATTTCTCCGACTAATCTGCTAGTC